>NZ_AKIX01000109.1:0-1900 GCF_000282075.1 Brevibacillus sp. BC25 | reverse complement strand
CCCCGCCAACATTTCGTGCCCACCGCTCGTAGTCTTGGCGTCTGCCGTCTCCCTCTTCTGTCCGAGCTCGGTCAATAAGGCGTTGTCGGTAGGCGTCGTCTGTCTCCCCCTCATTGCGAGATAAACCGAAGAATACGCCTGTTGCATCCAGGAATTCTCCGTCCGCCCAGGGTAGAAAACGCTGGAGAAAGCCGTACTCAAATAGCTGCTGCTGGTCGCTGATTTCCTCTGCAATCGGATAGCCGAGGTCATAAAAAATTTCTCCCTCTTCCGTCGCTGGTGGCGTCTCTCCACGCTGTTGTGCTATCAATGCCATCCGATTCGCCATCCGCTGATAAATCTGATCCGGGGTTTCCCTGAGAATCGGCATTTCTGGTTTGTCTAACGTTGCCATGTATTCACCTCCGTCCTAGTTGTCCCTCTCGTGCCCTCCATTTCGAGCGAAAAAATGACCCGGTTGTCCTCAAACCGAATATCTACCACTTCCGAACGCTCAACCTCACTGTGAGCCTCTAGCGCCTCTTGTGCTTGCATCTTAATCGCTGGCAATGAAATGCCCGAGCGCATCCTTCCTGTCTCATATAGAAAGTCTACTCCGTACCTTTCCGAGTAAATCTCGTACCGGAAACGACGCGTATTCAGGATTTTCTTTGCTGTCTCTTCCAGATACTCCGCATAGGTAGTCGTCCGCAAATACCGACCATCTGGACCTTGCTGCAATTGTTTTGTGGTCCAGTCGAATTTGTATGTCCATGGAATCGGGTTATCTGGAGATTGAACCAGTTGTGTTTCGTTTCCGTTCAGCTCTGGAAACATTACTCCACCACCCCAAGCAGAAGATATTGTTCGTTGTTGCATCGCAACAGGGCTACTTTTTTGCCCACATCTTCTGGCTTTAATTGGGCAGAACGTAATGCCGACAGCTCATACGGTTCCAAGGGTGTCGGGTCCTCGTCGAGCTTTACAGACAAGGGTGAGAGTGACAAAAGCTTGCCGAATTCCCCTTGGGTATTCTCGATGCCGTCCTGTGCGTGCCCTCGCAGTTTTGCGATAACTGAATGCATCTCTTACGTCCTCCTTTCCAATTGGAGATCCATTGTGTATTGACCGCCTTGCCAGCGCGCTTGGCAGCTGGTGACGAGCCAATCCGTGATGGTTTTATTGTCTTTTTCCATGATCTTGATGAGCCAGCCCGCACGTAACCTAGCGGCATTTTCATCCTCGTGCCTGACCGAAATGGAGCGTGTCTTGGAGATTTTGGACAACTCTGCGAGTTGCTTAGCTGCCAATCCAGCTACGTTTTTGTCCTCGCCTGCGTCGATGACTTTTTGCATGCGTCCTATTTGTTTGACCAGGCTATCATTTGATTTCGTTGCACTGCTCACGACCCGATCATCCCGGTAACGCTCCACTGTCACAACGGTGTATACATCCTCGATACTCTCTCCCGTCGAGCTGCTTGTGAGCAAGCTCGCCTTGAACATCGGAATGATGCTGTTTTTCCCCTCGGGGAGTACCGTCAGTTTGTCTCGCTGGTATTGCACGAAATAGCGAATGCCTGTTTTTTCATACGCTTGCTCGGTTAGGGATGTAAAGAGTGATGTATACGATTGAGCCGGTATTCTTTCCTTGATCGTAAAACCGAACGCCGGGCAGCTAAACTGGATTCCAGCTCCCTTCACGATTCGTGCAAGCTCTGTCCCTGCATCTCCATCCAGCTTGAGCCTGGAGATTTCGTTTTTTTGCAAATACCAGCCCAGCTCGTATGCCGTTGTGGATAAGTCGCCACTCCGGTCATCCCGGTCAAAACGAACGAGCGGGCCATGGAAAAGCTGCTGGGATTCTTTTAGCTCTGCACCCGCAAAGAGCATCAAAAAACCCGCCGATTGTAGCGGCGGGG
>NZ_AKIX01000108.1:0-46927 GCF_000282075.1 Brevibacillus sp. BC25 | reverse complement strand
CTCCGCTCGGTAGGACTCCACAAGTCGCTACGTCTGGAAATATTCTTCTCTGTCGTGACTGATTAGATTCTTCCATCTTTTAAGGCTTTTAAAACCCGTCTAACACGGAAAGCTCGTAGAGGAAACAGGAGAAAAAAGCGAAGATCTTTGGTACACCGACCGAGGCGCAATGAAAAAAAGGGAAACAAGCTTTTAGCGTCCACCTCTGAGAAACCTCCTGAATAGACGACTTTGGACGCGGGTTTCGCTTTTTTTCATGGAGCCGGGCAGTGAATCCCCCAGCGGGTGGGACAAGAAGCTGAGCGTTTTCTCCTGTTTCCTCCCCCCACTACAGCCCGATAAACGTGTTTTAAAAGAAATAAAACCGCCTCCATAAAGGAGACGGCATATATCGAGCTCGTTAGTTTTGAGGTGTTACCGATCATCACGTGCGACGCATCTACCTCCAGTATGAAGTTAGAAGCTTAAAGCAGTGTACGGTTTCCCTTACTCACTAGGTGATCGTGTAAATCATCCATGGCACATCGCCTCCGTAAAGGACTACAGCCTGATTGAGAACACACCACCGAGCTCGATGAGTATAGTATGAGCAAAGCCCATCTTTTTATTCACTCATCTTTAGCATCTGTTTTCGAATCGCATTTAAAAACGATTGGTTGCTGTAGGCCGTGCCACCAGCCAATCCTGGTTCAACTGCATTCATGTACATTTGACCTGCTTTGACTGCGCGTAGGTTTGTCCATGCAGGCTGCTCTTGCAACTGCTTGAAAGCGGGCTGGTCTTCTTTGTTGACCATCACAAACAAGTAGTTGGGATCTTCTTTTGCCAAAGCATCCATAGAGAGTGCGGTACGCTCCTGTATATTCGCGACGACATCTGGGACAGGCAGGGCCAAGTCTGTATATAACAGGTAATTGTACCGTTCATCTTTCGGATAGGCGTAGAAGGAGCCTTCTTGGAACCACAACGTTAGCACTTTCTTCTCTGGAAGTGGAGTGAGCTTGTCGCGGAGTTCCAATGCGTTTTGCTTCACTTTACCTACGAAAGTATCCAAATTAGCATCTTTTCCACGAACATCAGCGAGCAGACGCAAGTTTTCTTGCCAATAAGCTCCGTTCGTAGAGACGGGAATGACGGATGCAGCGGTTTGCAATTTAGCCAAGTCTTCCTTGGAGGTCTTGTCGGTTGTCATGATGACGTCAGGTTCGAGGGCAACCAGCTCACCTAGGTTATCTGCAATATTATAAGGGAGATGCTTGGCGTTTCTGGTCATGGCTTGATATTCCGCCGGAAACTTTCCGTTTTTATCCATCGTAGCTGCGACAGGCGGGATTCCCAGCAAGAAAGAGTCTTCATACGAAGCAGGGAAGCCTACGAAAACAATATCTTTGGTTCTGGCCGGAATTGTATAAGTGTTACCCAAGTAATTGATCGATCTGGTCGGTTTCGATGCCGCTGAATCGCCCGTTTGTCCACTATTGCCGCAGGCTGCCAGGACGAGGAGCAAAGCGGCAATCGGGATAGCTAATAGCCGTTTATACATACAGGTCACTCCGTTCTTACGTCTTGTGTTATCAGGAAAGTAGCAGGACTCATGTAAATTATAGGCTACCCGATCCGTCCGTCGCTGTTGCATTCCTGAACATTTTCAAACATTCTGCTGTAACCTTTTTCCTGCTCAAGACACTAATTGGTATCCGAGAAAATTTTCGCTATAGGAAAGTAGTCGATCAGCCGACAGCAAGAGAATGGAGGAGCTTTTTTGTATGAAGAAATGAAACATCAGGTCATGGCCATCTATGAGCGGCATTATCATGATGTGTATCAATTTTTGCTGTACTTTGCCGGCAGTCAGAATGATGCAGAAGATTTGACGCAGGAGGTTTTTTTGCGAGTGATTCGATCGCTTGAACGATTTGAAGAGCGATCTGACGTGAAGACATGGCTGTTTGCGATCGCGAAGCATACAGCGATGAATTACTATCGAAAACGCAAGTGGCAAAAGCTGTTGTCAGGGGACTGGCTGTCTGTCGTGATGCCAGCCTCGGAAGGGAATCCGGCACACGAAGCGGAAAGCCGGGAGGACGAGCAGGAATTGATTGCCGCGATTAAGGGACTGCCACCGCATTACCGCATGGTTGCCATTCTGCGTGGTATTAAAGAGTACAGCGTCAAAGAGACAGCCGAAATACTGGGTTGTTCAGAATCAAATGTGAAAACGACGATGCACCGGGCACTGAAGTTGCTGCATGGCAAACTGACGCATACGAAGAAGGGGGAGTTGTACAGTGGATTGGCAAAATGAACGAGATATGCTGGAACGGTTAGCGACTCTGCAAAAAAGTACACCCCCACGTAAGGAGTTTGTACAGAGTTTACGTACAGTGCTGGAAGAAGAAACAATTCGGGTCGGCAAGAGGAGACGGCTGTTCATGAATCCGTTGAAAGCGGGGATGACAGCAGTCGTGATCGCTTCTGGCTTTGGGCTGTACATCATGGCCGGGTTGGGGCAAAACGAACGCGTGGACCCTCAGGTGACGGCAACAAGTAGTCCGCAGCTTCCCGCTCATCCTGTATACGAACAGGCGAAGAAGCTGCTGCAAGAATTGGCAGGTCGAGATGCAAGCCAATATGCGGTAAACGGCATGCTGTCCAATACAGAAACAGGTCATGTCGTGATGAACAAGACGGTTAACAACATACCGGTTCTGGAAGACCAATACACATTTACGATAGACAAGGCGGGCAGGCATCATATAAAAGAGATACAGACAGACGATACGACACGCATGGTCTTTCCTGATCCCAAAAAGGCAATGCCAGTGAAACAGGCTGAGCAAATTTTTGGGCAAAGTGCCCGGCTCCTCTATTCAGAGGGAGAAGGGCGATTGCAGTACGAGTTTCCATTTTCAGGTTTTATCGATGCCATCACAGGAGAAATTTACCCCACAGAACGCTATCATCCCGATTATAGTCTCGTAGAAATGCCGCCAATTCCGGTGAAACCGGGAGGCATAAAGCTGGTAGCTCCGGACATGGAAGAAGCAGATAGACTTTTTCGGGAGTGGGGATTCGAGCCTCCGTTTTCCTTCGTAGTTCATCAAGGCTCAGGCGTACATACGTACAAAATAGAGACGCGAATTAAACAAAAAATGGAACTGACCGTGGTGACAGAAACAGGCGATATTCTCGACTATCGGTATGGTAATATCCCTGAGAAAGAGGAGAAACTCCCTCATCCGAAGCAGGAAAACGTTCAAGAAGCAGCTAAGCAGTTTCAGAAATACCTTCCGTTAGACACCAAAGAACTACTACTTGGTCCTGCCACTAAAAAAGGCAACATCGAAACATATCAATTCTTCAAGTCCCATCAGGGAGTACCGATTATGGGGGGGTATACGGTTCATTTTGATGTGGACAGGAAACAGGTGATCGGAATCATTCCCCCGTATGCCGAGGAGTCTAAACCGCTTCCTGACAAAAGCAACGCAATGTCACGGGAAGACGCGACTAGCGTATACGTCACCAATCGCCCGCTCCGATTGGTCTACAAGCTGATGGAGAACCCAACTACAGGAAGATTAGAGCCGCGTCTCGTCTATCATATTTATTATCACGATAACCCGCTTTATATGGTAGATGCGCTGACAGGGGAGTGGGTGCGTAGATAATAACATCGTAACAACAGAAAAACCAGGGAGAGAAATCCCTGGTTTTTCACTATATCTCATATTTGAATAGAGGAACGTAAATATCAATTTCATTGTCTTCTTGCTCTGGCTTGTAGCGCTCGTCCCAATACTCAAAATCAAATCCGGCATAATCATATCCCGATTCGCAGAGCCAAGACCCGTAAAGAAAACCATACGTCTCGCCCAAGTTTGTCTCGGGCCCCTTGTGTGTTACTTTTGCAAATTTCCCCGCAGGAATCGTGTGACTGACCATCCCTTCAGGAATATCGGCCAGGCTGGAAACTTCGACGCCAATTAGGGTGGTAAAAGGATCTACCGCCGCATCGAAGTCAGCTTTGTCAGGATAGATTTGGATCAGATATTCGCCCTCACCAACCTGATGGTGAATCTCGCTTTTTCTAGCTCGCAAAGCTTCAGTCGTAGTAGCGGAGAGTTTTTTGCCCAAGTCTTCTGTCACATTCGCCGTAAAAGTGATACCAATTACGTGCGTTTCCTCACGGGAGAGAATAGTTGGCTCCATGAAACAACGTCCTTTCGTGTAGAAGAATAGGGAACAGAGCTAATCCAGCAGCTATTTCAGTTCTCTGGCATATATCTTCGTCCCATCATGCGTAAACGTACCGATATATTTCTTGCCGCCTACCGTGTATTGCATGGAGACGGTTTCCTTGCGCGGGGGTGTGAGCAGCTTGTGCGGAAACGGGAATGGTTGCTTATTCGCCACGTCTGCAACGATTTGTGTGTCTGTGTGAAAGAGTTTGCCAGTCTGTTTCAAATGCTTGAGTTGCTCTGGTTTATCCAGCTTGTAAGGAAGGGTTGTGGTTGGTTTGTCCATCGCATTGATTTTCTGGAAGAAATACCCATCCTTAGTTTTCGACACGGCAATAAATTGTCCGTCACTCGTCTCTTTCAGAAAGGCATACTTTTTCGAAGCGAATGTCCCTTTTTTATTCATCAATAAGTAAAATTCTTCATTGTCTTTTTTGCCTGACACGATAAAAACACCGGAATGGAAGTTGGATTCCACTTTGTAATTTCGGGATGGCTTCAGCACGACTTTTCCTTCGTGCGTAATAAAGTGGGTCATGCCATTTATTTTCACGCGATGCAATCCTTCGCTGTATCCCATGTACTCATCAAAGAACGGCTTCGCGTGTATTTTTCCATTCATGTCTTTTAAACCGAATTTGTAGGATAATATTGCGCCATCCTTTTTGTTGTATTGGACAAAAGGGTAGTGCTGAATATCGAAAGTTGTAGCTCCCGTATATTCACTTGGGATCGTGAATAGTTCCTCATCTGTGATCTGCTTGGATGTTTTCGTACGAGCATTATACAGATAAGACGTATAGCTCGTAGGGGAGTACAAAAACCATTCTCCGTCAATTTGCGTAAAATAATTGTTGTAAGCACCTAATTCCTGTGTGTTGCCTTGTTGATCGAAAATAATAAACGAGCTGTTGCCATAGAACGTAATAATATGAAAAAAACCGTATCCGTCTTGCAACGGACTCGTGTACCCCGGATATGCTAACGATTCCTGCTGATCGATTACTTTCCCGGTAGGAGAAACAAGGGCAAAATGAGGGAACCATTGCTGCTTGAACTCTTTGTAAAAGGGATCGTTTGGACTCGATCCTGCAAATGGTACGAAAAATGGTTCCGTTAGACCAGGTGGTACCTGAATCTCTTTTTCTGTCGGAACGTACTTGAGTACTGTCGTTTCTGGTCTGTCTGAACGGATGGCCGTTTCGGAATGTGCGACAGAAGGAACGATTGATAGAGTAAGGCTTAGAGCTAGCAGGATGTTGAGGTATTTGGCCTTTTTCATAGGTAGAATCACTTTCTCTTTCCATTTTTGTGTGTAGAAGGTAGACGTTTCTTGAAAGATGAATGTCACGCATGTGTTTATCTTACAAGATTTGGATGTAGTAGAATAGGGATTGCTTTGGCTCATTTCGCTGTCCTCGGTCTAAAGCCACATACCTTCGTGGCAAAATAGCAATCCAGAAGAAGCCTCGCGCAATCGGGAATGATAGGATATAGACATCAAGGAAAACCCCCTGAGGAGGAATCACACATGGCTTTGCAATCCAATCAAATTTTCGTCAATTTACCGGTGAAGGACCTCAACAAATCGATCGACTTCTTTACGGCGATCGGCTATGAATTTAACCCGCAATTTACAGATCAAAATGCAGCATGCCTGGTGATCGGCGAAAACATTTTTGCCATGCTGCTCGTTGAAGAGTTTTTCCAAACGTTTACGAAAAAAGAGCTGACGGATTCAACCAGAAGCACCGAGGTCATTGTCGCGTTGTCTGCGGACAGCAGAGCGCAAGTCGATGAGATCGTAAACAAAGCATTTGCTGCGGGTGCAACTCCATCGAAAGACAAGGTTGACCATGGCTTTATGTACAGCTGGAGCTTTCAAGATTTGGATGGCCATCTGTGGGAGTTCTTGTATATGGATCAAGGCGCTGTTCCACAGGAATAAAAGACGGAGTAAACGAACTGAGGGCAAAAAGCATGGGATCGAAGTGGTGATTCCAGCTTTTTGCCCTTTTTGTCAATTCAATACTGGCACATCCCAAGTGGATTCCCGTCTGGGTCAAAAAACGTCAGCACCTTCGTAGACCCAAATTCATCAATCTGGGTTACCCTTACTCCACGCTCTGTTAACAGCTGATGTGCCGCCTCAATGTCCGAGGGAAGAAAATTATAGTATTTGTCGACACCAAAATGATTTTCCGGAAATGTCATCGGTTGATGGTTCTCTACGCGGACGAGACAGATCACGGTGCTTGATTCATCGGAAATCCGCATCGTAATCGCTTCCTCTTCCACAAACAAAGGTCTGCACCCAAGCTTTTCTTCATACCATTTTGCAGACGCACCCGGGTCCGTCACAGGTATAAAAACCCCTTCCATGCCTTTTAACAGTGATTGAGCCATCCTTTCATCTCCCATTCGAACAAAAATCTATCACCTAATATTTCGACGACGATGATAGGAAAAACCTGTAAGCCCCACGCTTTCGTTTTGACAATCCCTCGTGACATTTCGCTAGCTAAGCGTTATCTTGTACGTAAGAACACAGATGGGGTGAACGGATGCGCTTCTACACAACCTACATAAAAAAATACGGCGTAGTCGCCGGGATTTCCATGTTTTTCTTAGCCTTGGAGGCGATATGTGATCTTTTGCAGCCGACGCTCCTGTCACACATTATCGATGCGGGTGTAGCAAACCGGGATATGGACTACGTGCTCAAGACAGGCGGGCTGATGCTGCTCGTTACGGCGTTGGGGGCAGTCGCGGCATCGATCCGCAATTTGCTAGCCACATATGTTTCGCAAAACTTTGGTGCGCAGCTGCGTGCAGATTTGTTTTCAAAAGTGCAGTCCTTATCCTTTGAAAACTTGAACAAGTTCGACAGAGCCTCGCTCGTGACACGCCTGACCAATGACGTCAATCAAGTGCAGATGTTTGTGAACGGCATGATGCGAATATTCGTCAAGGCGCCGTTGATGTGCATTGGCGGGTTGTTTATGGCAACCCAATTGAACGTGAATTTGGCTGTGATTCTCGCAATCGTTGTACCCATTGTGGGCCTATTTATTCTCTTGAACATGAAAATCGGTTTCCCGTTCTTTCTGAAAGTACAGCAGGCGCTCGACAGAGTGAACGGTGCGATGCGTGAGTATTTATCTGGCGTACGAGTCGTTAAGGCATTCAATCGTTTTGATTTTGAACGTGGCAAATTTACACGGGCAAACGAAGAGCTGCAATCCAAATCGGTATCGGCTACGCGGGTAATGTCTATCTTCAGTCCCGCGATCATGCTGACGATGAACCTCGGAATTGTCGCGGTCCTTTGGCTTGGGGGGCTTGGCGTAGAACAAGGTAGCATCGAAGTCGGTCATATTATCGCGTTTACGAACTACATGACGCAAATTTTGTTTTCACTCATGATGATTTCGCTGGTATTTAACATGTTTGTGCGAGCCAAAGCATCGGCAGGACGTATCGAAGAAGTATTTGCTGAAGAAAACCAAATGAGCTGGAAAGAGGTACAATCTCACGAGCTTCCAGGCAAAAAGGGACGTATCGACTTCGAGCAGGTCAGCTTCTCGTATGACGAAGGTGGCGGTCAGCCAGTACTCAAGCAGATTTCGTTTACTTGTC
The DNA here is from genome assembly GCF_000282075.1 of Brevibacillus sp. BC25. NCBI lineage: Bacteria > Bacillati > Bacillota > Bacilli > Caryophanales > Paenibacillaceae > Brevibacillus > Brevibacillus sp. BC25. Next base: position 39,047 of record NZ_AKIX01000108.1, on the reverse strand, counting down.
TGCCTGGGGAGACCATCGGGATTATCGGATCGACAGGCGCTGGAAAAAGCAGTTTGGTTGGCTTGATTCCACGGTTTTATGATGTAACGGAAGGCACGATTCGGGTAGATGGCATAGATGTACGAGACATTGAACCCAAGCGATTACGTGAAAAAATGGCGATCGTACCGCAAAAAACAATGCTGTTTACAGGCACGGTGATGGAAAACATTCGTTGGGGCAAGGCAGAGGCGACCCACGAGGAGGTCGAGCAAGCGGCACGTATGGCGCAGGCTCACGAGTTCATCTCCGCCACTCCTGAAGGCTATGAGACACGCGTAGGGCAGGGAGGAGTCAACTTCTCTGGGGGACAGAAGCAGCGTATTTCCATAGCTAGAGCCTTGGTGAAAAAGCCGGAAATCCTCATTCTCGATGACAGTACCAGCGCGGTAGATGTGGCGACAGAAGCGAAGATTAAGGATGCGCTTCGAGCCTATGCGGCTGGCCTCACCTGCATCTTGATCGCACAGCGGATTACGTCTGTCATGGATGCGGATAAAATCATCGTGCTCGACAATGGAGAAGTCGCGGGCATCGGTACGCATGATGAATTGATAACCTCTTGCCACGTATATCAGGAAATCTTTCAGTCACAAATCGGCCGGGAGGTGAAGTAAGGTGAGTCAACAGAAGCAACAATCTGTCTTTTCACCGAGACCTGGCAGAGGCTTTGGACATGGTGCTGCCAGAGGTCCAGTGAGTAAGCCCAAGAATTTTTCGGGTACGCTAAAAAGGCTCTGGCAAGCTTTTGGGAAAGAAAAAAAGCTGCTGCCGATTGTATTCGGCATAGTATTTGTCGATGCACTACTCATGCTGTCTGCGCCTTATTTGATCGGAAAGTCGATTGATGCGATGACAGGTGGCGAGGAAGCTCTTAGCTTTTTGTCTATCATCATTCTTGCCCTGCTCGGCTCGTACATTTTGGATGGGGCACTGACGTTTTTGCAAAGCTGGTTGATGGCAGGCATCTCGCAACGGATCGTCACGAATCTGAGGCAAGCCCTTTTTGACAAGCTGCAAAAGCTGCCGATTGCTTATTTCGATGGGCGTACGCACGGGGAGTTGATGAGCAGGCTCACGAATGATATCGACAACGTCAGCAACTCCATCTCTCAATCCACAACGCAATTGATGTCAGGCGGGATCGTGATACTTGGTTCGCTGGTGATGATGCTCGTCTTGTCTCCGATCCTGACACTCGCATGCCTGATCACGGTGCCACTCGTGTTTCTGCTCACACGCACGATTGCCAAACGAACGAGTGTACTGTTCAAAAATCAGCAGATGGAGCTGGGCAAGCTGAACGGGCACATTGAAGAGACGATTTCAGGTATTCAGGTGGTGCAGGCCTTCAATTATGAGCAAAAGGCCATTGAGGACTTTACGACGATCAATGACCGGCTCTGCAAGATCGGGATGAAGGCACAGGTATGGACAGGCTTTCTCATGCCGATCATGAACGTGATCAACAACCTCGGCTTTGCCATGGTGGCGATTGTCGGAGGCGTTCTCGCTATAAAAGGATTGATCACAGTAGGTGTTATTGCGAGCTTTCTCAGTTATTCCCGACAGTTTGTCCGTCCGCTGAACGACCTCGCGAACATTTTCAATGTGCTTCAATCCGGTGTTGCTGGCGCGGAGCGTGTGTTTGAGGTATTGGATGAACAAGAGGAGCCATTGGATTCTCCGGGTGCCACTGTGCTTGCACAGCCCAATGGTCACGTCGTCTTTGATCAGGTCAGCTTCGGCTATCGTCCGGATCAATTGATTTTGAAAAATATCAGCTTCGAGGCACAGGCAGGCAGCACCATCGCGTTAGTCGGACCAACGGGTGCAGGCAAGACCACCATCGTGAATTTGCTCACGCGGTTTTACGATGTGACCTCAGGAACGATTTATTTGGATGGAAAAGACATTCGAGAGTATTCGCGCGACAGCTTGCGGCGCAGCTTTGGCTTTGTTTTGCAGGATACGTACTTGTTTTCCGGTACCATCAAGGAGAATATTATGTACGGCAAGCCGGATGCAACAGATACGGAGGTAGTAGCCGCTGCGAAAATGGCAAATGCGGACGTGTTCATCAATCGACTCCCGATGCGTTATGATACGATGCTGACGGAAAATGGAGGCAACCTGAGTCAGGGACAGCGCCAGCTTTTGGCGATTGCCCGCGTCATACTCGCCAAGCCTTCGCTGCTCATACTCGACGAAGCGACAAGCAGCATCGATACACGGACAGAGCTGAATATCCAGGATGCGCTCCTCACTATTATGGAGGGGCGTACGAGCTTTGTGATTGCACACAGACTTAATACAATTCGGGATGCCGACACGATTATGGTTGTGGATCGGGGAGAGATCGTGGAAAAAGGCAGTCATGACGAACTTATCGAACAAAAAGGTACCTACTATCAATTGTTTTACAACCAGTTTAAAAATCTGGAGGCTGCTGGGAAATAACAGAGCACCCCGTCCAAACACGGTAATGACGTGGAGGACGGGGTGCTTTTTTTATAGTTAGGATGCTGGTTTGCTGGCGGCGATCAACAAGAAGAGCGGCCGACGGATTTCGTCTCGCATCCCGGGTATATCCAGCATTTCTTCAGGAGGACCAGGTTCAGCGACTTTTGTAAGGTGAAATCTGGCAGCAAGGAGATCGTTCATATAGCTTGAAAGCGTTCGGTGATACTTGACGACTTCATGATCCAGAAAAGTGGTTTGCCGGATGCCTTCCTGCTGATAGTTGTCCACTGGCCAGTGCAAGCGTTCGCCCCCGGGTCCGTAATGCCAGTCCTGTTCAGCCAGAGCAGTGAAGACGGGATGCTCCACGGAGAAAACGAAGGAACCTCCAGGAGCAAGACAGTGATAAACACGTTGGCAAAGCAAGTCAAAGCGCTCCACATAATGGATGGCCAAGGAGCTGATGACGACGTCGAAATCCGCTGGAGCAAAATCAATGTCTTCAATCGGAAGACGGAGATACTCGATGGCGGGATCAGTTGTCGTCTCTCTGGCACGAGCCAACATTTTTTCGGAAAGGTCGACACCTACAACGGAGCGGGCCTGCTGCTCACGCGCATATCGGCAGTGCCAGCCGAAGCCACAGCCTAGATCGAGCACTTTTTTCTCGCGAAGGGAAGGCAGTAGCTCCCGGAACGCGTGCCATTCTCCTGCGGCGTTCAGTCCCTCAACCAAACGAGCCATTTGACTGTATGTGGTGAAAAAACCTTGCTCATCGTATTTGTTCTGTTTCATCCGTTCAAAACCTCCTGGGTCGGGTCGTAGGCCTGGATCAGTTCCCGCAGCGCTTGCTTGACGTCCCCACGAAACGATCCACCGTGATAGCAAATCAACTGCTCGATGTCATAATCAAGCAAGCGGCGGACAGAGCGAATTGCTTCCTGCATATCCAGCGTATAGGACGGATTGGCGATTTCGAGTCTACTGTTCTCGATCACAACAGCATCTCCGGCAATCAGCGTTTTGCTTGCGATCAAATACAACGAAATATGTCCCGGCATATGTCCAGGTGTATGAATGACCTCGATGCCGCCACACCAAGGCAGGCGTTCGTGATTCGTTACGGTTCGATCAACCGCAGTGGGCTCGATGGACTGCAAAAAGCGAATAAATTCCTTAGCATTCTGCTTTTCACCCGGCGACAGATGGTCCAGTGTTGATTGCGCCTGTTCCAATCGCAAAGATGTTTTTTGTCCAGCGATGTATGGTGCTTCGGATTCGTAGGCGATGATTTCGAGGTGCGGATAGGTTCTTTTTAACGCTGCCAAAGAACCGATGTGATCCATATCGTGATGCGTCACAATGACCTTCGTAAGGGCGTCGAGCGTAAGCTGTTGCTTGTGTACGGCCTCCTGAAGCAGTGGCAAAAAGTCCGGATAACCACAGTCCACAAGGATTATTTCATGCTCATCCTGCAATAGCACCGGGGTAATGACCTGTGCAGATCCATTGTACATAAACGAAATGTCGAGAAAGTGAATCTGGTTCATACGTTGTGCCTCCTGACCAACTGATCTTAAAAAGGAGTGTAACGCAATTGGGGAACAGACACACGGCCGACCTTTTCTCTGTCTCATTTATGTCCACGAATAATGCGCCGAATACTGTGTTTGGTCAAGTAATGTTTCTCGGCGAGCATTTTGACAGAAGCCCCTTCGCGATAGGCCTGCCAAATCGCTTGATTGCGCTCGCTTAGCCATTGCTTTGTGTCTGTGGAAGCGCCCCATTGTCTTTTGTTTTCATGGTGGATCGGGATGTACAAGTAACTTCCTTGTACATAATGCTGAACCTGCCGCAGCAGATCGTCTGGCAATAGGTCTTGTGCATTTTTGTATTTCATATGCTTTGCTCCTGTCTATATAGCGTGATGTGCGTATATAGATGAGCAAAGAGATCCTCAACTCAATATCGGGAAGGCTCTGAACCAAGAGAAAGGGGAACTCTTTGCTCAGAGCCGTAATCAGCTCTTCGTACATAAGGGTCTCGCATATGAATCATCTCCCTTCTTGTCTCTATAGTAGTGAGAATGGGGAGTTCCTTCAACAATCTTCTTTGCCTCCCTTTCCAAATAAAGGGTATGATGAGGGGGCTGTGGATAATCGAATGAGTTGAGGTGGTAAGATGTTGGGAGCATGCGGAATATGCAACGAAAATCTGGATCAAAACAACCAGTGCAGATGTACAAGGCAAGAGAGGACTTCGTCAGATCGGAACAGTGGACGCAGAGGATGTATAAAATGCGGCTGCACGCGTACAACGGTGACACAGATGTCAGCTACAGGCGGTGGCTTATCGCGCATGTTGAATGTTCAGTATCAGGTATATGATGTAATCAGTTGCGTGAATTGCGGTTATAGTGAAATGTATAAACAAAATTCTTCGTCAACGATGAATATTGTAGATTTGTTTTTCGGATAGGAGATGCAATGACATGAGTCTTGGTGGCTTTCAAAGCGGCTTTTCCGCCCGCAAGGTTCCACGATCGGAAGTGCGTTGGGGGCAGTTTTTAATATGCAATCACGGGTGTGAGGAAGTAATTCAATTGATTTCGCATGTATCTGGTGAAGTTGAATTTGAGCTATGCAAAATCGAGGCAGAGCGTATGGCACATGTTCTTTTAGAAGCATCGAAAGCAGAGCGCTCATGACATGTATTTTTCATAAATTTCTTGAAACTTATAGCCCACTCCCTCGTATAAATGAATGAGCATGTATAGATAGAGGGAGGACGAGTATGAGCGACAAAAATGTTGTAAAAATGAGTCCCTTTCAAGCAGGAGGAAAGCTGATCGCAACGATTGTGATACTGGTCGCGTTGGTCTTGCTTGGCACGCAATCTTTTACGATTATTTCCGCAGGGCACAGTGGAGTTGTGCTGCAACTGGGAGCGGTACAGCCAAAAGTGCTGCAAGAGGGCATGCATTTTAAAATTCCGTTTATCCAAACCGTGGTGCCGATGGAAGTGCGGGTACAAAAATCAGAAATGAGTCAGACGTCTGCTTCACGTGATCTGCAAACCGTATCTACGACAATTGCCGTTAACCATCATTTGGATGCAGAAAGTGTCAACAAACTGTATCAACAAGTGGGATTGGAGTACAGTAGCCGAATTGTTGATCCTGCCATTGCGGAATCATTTAAAGCCGTGACCGCTCAATACACAGCAGAAGAACTGGTATCCAAGCGTTCCGAGGTCAGCCAAAAGGTAAAAGAAGTTCTGCATAAAAAGCTGTCAAACTATAACATCATCCTCGACGAAATCAATATTCGCGAGTTTACTTTCAGTGATGAATTCAACCGCGCCATTGAATCCAAGCAGGTAGCCGAGCAGCAAGCGCTCAAATCGAAGCTGGATCTGGAGCGGATCAAGATCGAGAAAGAGCAAGAAATTACGAGAGCAGAAGCACAGGCACAAGCGCTGCGACTGCAAAAGCAAGAGGTTACGCCAGAGCTGATTCAGCTCAGACAGATTGAGGCGCAACTCGAAGCGATCCGCAAATGGGATGGAAAGTTGCCGAACGTAACGGGTGGAGCTGCTCCGTTTATCAACGTGGGTACCCAATAACCGAATAAATGAACAAAGCCACTCCTTGTTAAGGAGTGGCTTTGTTTTTAGTTGCGGATGAGATAATCGAAAGCTCCCAAAGCCGCAGTAGCACCAGATCCCATCGAAATGATGATCTGTTTATAAGCACTATTCGTGCAATCACCGGCTGCAAAAACACCAGGGATGTTTGTAGAACCATGGCTGTCTACCACGATCTCACCAAAGCGAGTGCGCTCAATCGTTTCGCCCAACCAATCTGTATTCGGTACCAGACCGATCTGTACAAACACACCTTGCAATTCAATGTGCTTGGTTTCACCTGTCTCACGTTCGATGTAAGAAATGCCGTTTACTTTATCCGTACCCGTAATTTCTTTGGTTTGAACGTTTTTGAGTACAGTGACATTTGGCAGACTGTAAAGACGATCTTGCAATACCGCGTCAGCTTTCAGTTCTGGCGAGAATTCCAGAACCGTTACATGTTTCACAATACCTGCGAGATCAATCGCTGCTTCCACACCTGAATTACCGCCACCAACAACTGCAACATCTTTACCTATGAACAAAGGACCATCGCAGTGAGGGCAATAAGCTACACCCTTGTTCTTGAACTCTGCTTCACCTGGTACACCCAGATTCCGCCAACGAGCACCTGTCGACAAGATGACTGTCTTACTCTTCAGAACAGCGCCGTTTTCAAGTTCAATTTCGATTAAATCCTTCTTCTCTAAACGCTTGGCACGTTGCAGCTTCATGACATCAATGCCATACTCTTTCACTTGCTTCTCCAAGTTGGCAGCGAGCTGAGGACCTTCAATGTATTTCACACTGATGAAGTTCTCAATGCCCAATGTGTCATTGACTTGACCGCCAAGGCGTTCAGCAACGAGACCAGTACGAATCCCTTTGCGTGCTGCATAGATCGCCGCACTAGCACCTGCTGGGCCACCGCCGACAACAAGCACATCATAAGGGTCTTTATTGTCAAACTCAGATGCGTCTGGAGCAGAACCCAGCTTGGCAAGAATTTCTTCCACAGTCATACGACCGCTTTCGAAAAATTCACCATTGAGGAAAACGCTTGGCACAGCCATCACGTTTTTGCTCTCTACCTCGTCCTTGAAAACGGCACCGTCAATCATTGTATGAGTAATACCAGGATTGAAGATACTCATCAAGTTCAGAGCTTGGACAACATCTGGACAATTGTGGCAACTCAAGCTGATGTAAGTTTCGAACTTATATTCACCACGAAGGTCTTTGATTTGATCAATGACACTTTGCTCGACCTTTGGAGCTCTTCCGCTAACTTGCAAGAGAGCCAATACCAAGGAAGTAAATTCGTGACCCAGTGGAGTACCAGCAAAAACGACGCCAGTATCTTCACCGACACGGTTTACGCTAAAGCTAGGTGTGCGAGTTAGTTCTGCTTTCTCCACACTGATCCTCAAAGACATGCTGGCTAACTCATCAATCAGTGCAAGCATCTCAGAAGATGCCTCATCGGTGCCTGCACTGACTTTGAGTACAATATCGCCTTCCAAGAGCTCGAGATATTGTTCTAGTTGCGCTTTGATTTCTTGGTCAAGGGCCATTTTATATCACACCTTAAATTTTGCCTACGAGATCAAGGCTTGGTTTCAGTGTTTTGCCACCTTCTTGCCATTTTGCTGGGCAAACTTCACCTGGATTGTTGCGAACGTATTGTGCTGCTTTGATTTTGTTGATCAGAGCACTTGCATCACGGCCAATGCCACCTGCAGTAATCTCAACAGCTTGAACTACACCGTCTGGGTCGATGATGAATGTACCGCGATCTGCCAGACCTTCAGCCTCGATCAATACATCGAAGTTGCGTGAGATAACATGGGAAGGATCGCCGATCATGATGTATTCTACTTTACCGATTGCTTCAGAGCTTGAGTGCCATGCTTTATGAGTGAAGTGAGTATCTGTAGAAACGGAGTATACTTCAACACCGAGTTCTTTCAAAGTTGCATATTGGTTTTGCAGATCTTCGAGTTCAGTAGGGCAAACGAAAGTAAAGTCTGCTGGGTAGAAGCATACTACGCTCCATTGACCTTTGAAGTTTGCTTCTGTTACTTCGAGGAATTTACCTTTTTGGAATGCTTGTGCTTTAAACGGCAATACTTCAGTTCCGATGAGTGACATAGTGTTAGCTCCTTTATATGGTTTTTTGTATAGTACATATTCAGGACATGCGTTACGAGGCATGCTTGAATATAATTTACAATGATTATTATTTAATAAATGATTCAGTAAGTCAAGTTTTTTATAATGATTATAATGTGATAATTTTTACAAGCCGTTTTCTCCATTATTTAGTATGATTCGAACGGCATAAGAGTATTCGTTTGCTGCATGAAAAATTGACGATTCGTCCGTAGAAACCTGGCGGATTGTTTTACGTATGAATGAAAGAGCGAATTGATAGCGTGATTAACATACAGGAGTGATGATATGCCATCTCCAATTAACGCACCGCAGAAGAGCTTGTCCAAGGATGCGTTCAAGGTACAGCTTATTACCCAGGGGATTACAGCTGTAATCGGACTTGTTATTTTGGTCGTACTTTATTATCTAGATAACCGTTTTCTATGGAAGGAATGGATCGGATGGAGTCTGCACGGATTGCTCGTTATCGGTGTGATCGCGACGATTTGGTCTTTTGTCGAGCCGTATTTTTTATATAAAAGCTGGCGGTATGATATCGACGAAGACTTCCTGCAAATGAAATTCGGGGTGATCATAGAGCGACATTTCCTTGTCCCCATGACGAAAATCCAAGCAGTCTCAACGAAACAAGGACCGATTTTACGAAGGTACGGGCTGTACACTATCTCGATAAAAACAATGGGCTCCTCGCACGAGATTCCAGGACTGCCGGGAGATGTCGCTTCTCAATTAAGAGAACAGATTGCTCACTACGCCAAATTAAAGGAAGTGGAGTAGTGATGGAAGCAAAACGATATCATCCTCTAAATATCCTTTTTGATCTCATTATCCAAGTAAAGCATCTGTTTTTTCCAGCGTTGATTTTGTTTGTGTTCAATTATGACTCGACGAATGCATTCATTACGTACGGGAGAATTGTTTTTTACATCTATGTAGGAGGGATGCTGGTCTATCTGGTTTTGAAATGGGTTTCGTACAAGTATAGGCTGGATGATACGGCTTTTCATCTTTACGAAGGAATTTTTACGAAGACAAAGCAAACGATCCCCTTTACCAAAATCCAAAACGTCAATCGACATACGACGTTGCTGCACCGGATTTTTCAAGTGACATCTATCCGCTTTGAGACAGGGATGGTTGGGGATGATTCGACCGTGGAATTCGCGGTGATTTCGCTGAACGAAGCGGATCGACTGGAGGCTTACACGAAACAGGCAGTGCGATTAGAGAAAGAGCCTGTAGCTAAAGGGAAAGAAGGAGACGCGACCTTTTCGGAGGAAATCAGTACGCCGTATACCACTCCTGAGCGAATCATTCACTTTACACCAACGAAAAAAGAGATTATCAAGGCTTCCTTCACTTCTCTCAGCTTCCTCGGGATGATTACGTTACTGGTATGGGCGTATTTCAAGCTCACCGAATATATCGACGTGGAGGAGCAGGTAGTAGGTATTTATTCGCTTATTACGAGCTCGTGGACATGGATCACGCTGACAGCCGTTGGACTTCTTGTCCTATCCATCGTATTTGGCATGGTCACGACCTATATTCGTTACGGAAAATATGAGATTTCGTCCGATCACGAACGGATTTACATTGCCAAAGGAGTCATCGAAGAAACAGCTTTTTCGATCGCAAAAGAGAGAGTACAAGCGATTAAAATCAAACAATCCTTGTTAAAGCGCATGTTGGGCCTCGCAGAAGTCAAGCTGACAGTTGTCGGCGGAGATAATGATTCGGATAAAGATAAACAGGATGTCAGCTCCCTCTATCCATTTTTACCGGTAAAACGGGCGTATGAGATGATCTCAGAAATATTGCCCGCGTATGAAGTGACGGAAGAAATGACGAGCCTCCCTCAAAAATCGTTATGGGTTCGCTTGCTCAGATCGAGCTGGATTTGGATCATAGGCATTGGTGCGCTTTCATACTTCAAGCCGAATATTTGGGGGTGGGAGCAAGCGTGGTGGGTTATATCCATTGCGTTGATACTGGTCGTCCTGGCCTTCGAGGTCATTGAATTTACCAACACGCGATACACCTTGAATGATCACTTTATTCAGTTCCAAACAGGGAGCCTAACCAAGACTTTATTTGTGTCAAAACGAGAGAAGATCATAGAGGTCAACGTCAAAAGAGGTCTCCTGCAAAAGAAGCTGGGGCTTGCTTCGATCAAAACGGTCAATCGCGCCAAACCCGTGAGTCATAAAGGGGTAACAGATGTGCCGATTGAGTTGGCGGAAGGGTTTTATCAGTGGTATATGGGACGTAGAAAAGAGATCAAAGTAGAATAGAAAAAGAAGGGACGTAGAAGGAAAAGATGAATCTTTTCCCTCTACGTTCTTGTGCTTTCGAACAGCTCCAGCCATTCCCCATCCGGACCTTTGAAGAACATATAACGCGAACCGTTCGGCAAGGTGGTTATTTCCTGATCGATAAAGGATACATGTAGCTGCTTCAAACGGTCGATTTCAGCTTCGAGGTTGTCCACAGCAAACGCCAGATGGTGGACCTTGCCCTCTACTGGCAGTGAATCGCTGTATCCGTGTATGAGCTCCAACTCTGTCTCAGTGCTTCCCGGAAATCCAAGAAAAGCAAGGGTAATGACTCCGTTAGAATGAGCGAGCTTTCCTTTTAGCTCCATCCCAATCACTTCGGTGTAAAAGGCAACTGAGGCGTCCAAATCTTTTACCATCAAGCCCACATGCTCCAGTTTTTTGATCGCCATATGACTTCATTCCTTTCTACGTGTATGATTTTTTCTATTGTAGAAGATTTTGTAGAAAAAGTCTGTATGACCAAGCAGTCATGACAGGTTTTCCAATGATAAACATGGCTATAATTGGGGGTATGGTGCAAATTTCGTCATCCCCGGGGTGGAGCATGGAGTCTATTGTGGAAATGGTTGCGAGAGCAGTGCTCGCTTTTGCTATCATGATGATGATTACAAGGATGTTGGGCAAGCAGACGATTGCGCAAATGACGTATCATGACTTTGTCGCGGCAATTACTTTGGGGGCGCTGACAGCAAATCTTGCCTTTAACAACATGGCCAAAATATCGCACATGCTCGTAACGCTACTCACTTTTGGTGGTATCGCCTATTTGTTGATGATCCTCTCCCTGAAAAGCCGGAAGATGCGAAAATGGTTTTCGGGCCAGCCGACGGTGATCATCCAGGATGGAAGAATTCTCGAAGATAACATGCGCAAGCTGAAGCTGTCTTTGGATACGCTGAATCAAGAGCTGAGGGAGAGAAACATTTTTAATATCGAAGAAGTTCAATATGCTGTGCTGGAGTTGAACGGAGAGGTATCGATTCTGCGAAAACCGCAGTTTCTGCCTGTCACTCGCGGAGACTTGAAACTGAAAATGGGGAAGAGGCAGACATTCCCGATTGAATTGATCATGGATGGCCAAATCATCCAGAGCAATTTACGCCAACATAGCTTGACCATCGAGTGGCTACTCTCACAGGTGGGCAAAAAAGGCTTGAGCGTCGCGGAAGTGAATTACGCCGTGATTAGCTCCAATGGACATATTTATTTCGATCCGTATGATGATCGTATCAGCAATCCGATCGACAAAGAATAAGGATTCGCAAAAAAACCTCCGAGATGGAGGTTTTTCATTTGCTCGAGTATTGGCTGAGTGTCCCTGTTTGCTTCAAATAGTTATAAAATCTGTGCAAAATAGTGACAGCTTCCGCGCGAGTCAGCATTTCTCCACCCTCGAACTTACCGTTCCATGCAGTCATGATCCCTGTTTTTTGCAAGAGGGCGAGGTTGGTTCCAATGATTCCACTGTAGTCATCTGTAAACAATATTTCATCGCCATCTTGGCCAAAGAGAAGCGGATACAGGATGTTCGTTTGGTCTCTTCCATCTTCGTTGTACCGACCATCCTCCTGAAAAAAGTCTTCAGGCGAGTTTGGGTCAAGCGAATACTGACTCAAGACGATGGGAATATCCCGCATGCCAGAAAGGATTTGTAAGACCTCTGCCGCTGGAATGTCTTGGTTTTCTAACATAAAGACGGGCAGGACGTTTGCCGCACCAATTCGATTTAGTTTCGTGTCTGGGAAATAAAGGTAGCCATGGGACGAATAGCGGACAGCGTTCCACCAGTCTCTTGTGACAATTGAGCTAATCTCTGTGTACGCCCAGTGATGTTTAGGCACGTCGGCAAATTTCTCGATGTGATAGTCGCCGTAATTTGTCTTTTGGTTAGCTTTGTACGGTCTGTAACGATCAAACAGACGATAAATCATAACAGTCATTTCTGCCTTGTCTACCAATCTTTCAGGCTGGAAGCGACCGTCAGGATAACCGCTCACGACTCCCTTATCTACCATGAAGGAGATCGAATTCATGGCCCAGCCGTATTTCTTTGGATCGACATCATTAAATTTCGGTGCAGCATGAGAAACCGCAGGATAAATACCGGATAATCCCAGAATGAGTGCAAGTAACACCGTGATGACTTTCATATGTTCTCCTCTCTTTTTTCTATGAAATTGTAAGGATTATCCTTCTAGTATACTATCCGGTGCTGGAAAAGGAAGATGTTCTGCAAGGACAGATGTGACGATATGCAACGAGTCAAACTCGCCAGACGAAGCCGTAATGATCGGCGGTTTAGAAGGAAACAGTTGCTTGTTTATTTCATGGGGAGAAAGCCCTTTGCTATGCAAATGCAGGATTTCACCAGACAGATTCTCCAAATGCTCCAGCTTTTGTTGCAAGCGTGTTTTCCCGTCAGGATGATATCCGGAATGGGCGCAAAAGATCGATTGGAAGTCACAAGCGAGAACCGTACGAAGGGAATTCATCAAGGTGGGGATCGATTCTTCTCGTAATATGACCTTCGTTTTCACACCCATAAAAAGATCGCCACAGAACAAGCGACCGGTCCTTTCGTCCAATAAGGCTATATGGTCATGGGCATGACCGGGGGTATCAAGTACTTTCCATTCGATGGAGCGAGAGTGATGGACGTCACCCAAAGGTTGGGCCACAAAAGGATCACGAATCCCCCAAGTAAGCTTACGGTAGAAAGGGTACTGTGCTTTTTGGGAGCAAATGTCCACTCCTTTTTCGTGAATGAAAAGAGGGACCTGTTTATGCTGGGCAATCCACGCGGCGGTACCGACATGGTCTTCATGGCTGTGCGTCAGTACGACCGAATCAAACGAGGCTTCCTGAAACCGGTGAACGAGAGCTTGCTCGAGTACTTTCGGGCCAGTATCAACCAGCATGCCATCCGTCACGTAAACAGTAATCCCTGATTCCCAATCCCCTACGCGAACAATCCCTTCTAGACATGCCACGTCTTCATGATGATGAATGTGAATCATACCGCACACCTCCCATAGTGATGGGCTCATTATACTATTGAATGATTATTCAGTCATTTTTTGTTTGCGATCCACACTCAACCTACATCCCTGTATCATGTATGATGAATAGGGATGATTGCTCGTATGAGGTGAAAACATGAATGCATTGCCGATAAATGAAGTATTGCCAGAGCTGGTAAACACGCTGCGCAAAGAGACAAACGCAGTGCTGGTCGCTGCTCCGGGTGCGGGGAAGACGACGCGGGTACCACTGGCCTTGCGTGAAGAAGCTTGGTTACACAATCAACGAATTGTAATGCTAGTCCCACGCAGACTGGCCGCACGTCAAGCTGCTACCTACATGGCTACCTTGCTGGGGGAAGAAGTTGGACAAACGGTCGGATACCGGGTCAAGCGTGAATCTAGAGTAGGTCCAGACACACGGATTGAAGTGATTACAGAAGGAATTTTAACGAGAATGCTACAGGATGATCCGGAGCTATCTGATGTCGGTCTTGTTATTTTCGACGAGTTCCACGAACGGAATTTGCACGCAGATTTAGGGCTCGCCCTTAGTCTTCAGGCACAAAGCTTGTTTCGGGAAGACCTGCGAATTCTCGTGATGTCCGCTACGCTCGATGCTGAGCCTGTGTCAGCCTTGCTGGGAAATGCTCCTGTTATCAGTAGTAAAGGCAGGATGTTTCCAGTGGAGACGCACTTTTTGACTTCCCCGATGGAGGGGCGTCTGGAGGAAGCGGTTGTCCAGATGATCTTCCAAGCGTTGAGACAAGAAGAGGGAGATATGCTCGTCTTTTTACCAGGAGCCAAAGAAATTCACCGGGTGCAAGAGTTGCTTGAACAAAGTGGTGTGGGCACGAATATACGGATTGCGCCTCTTTATGGAAATTTGTCGCAGGAGGAACAAGATAAGGCGATCCAGCCCGGGAAAACAGGGGAGCGCAAAATTGTTCTCGCAACTACTATTGCCGAGACGAGCTTGACTGTCGAGGGTGTGCGCATCGTGATTGATAGTGGATTAAAACGGGTCCCGCGCTTTTCTCCACGAACAGGGATGACGAGACTGGAGACTGCAAAGGTATCAAGGGCGTCTGCAGACCAACGTCGAGGAAGGGCTGGACGGCTTGCACCCGGGGTCTGCTTTCGACTGTGGACAGAGCAAGAAGATCGTATGCTCATTCCACAGCAGGCCCCTGAAATCATGGAAGCGGATCTGGCTGTGCTCGCTTTGGAGCTGGCTCTGTGGGGAGTCGGGGCGCCGGAAGAGCTGGATTGGCTGAATCCCCCGCCGAAGCCAGCGATGGCGCAGGCTCAAGAGCTGCTGCTTCAGTTGGGCGCATTAGATGAGCGGAAGCAAATCACACCACATGGACGAGTGCTAACTGGGATGGGGGTGCATCCGAGATTAGGCCACATGATTCAGCAAGCGAATGAACTGGGGCAAGGTGAACTGGCTTGCGAGCTAGCTGTCCTCTTGGAAGAACGAGATATTGTGAGGGGGCGTCAAGCGTCAGCAGATGCGGATATGCGTACACGTGTTGAACTGCTTCGTCAGGTAGCAAACAAACAGAGTGGGGCAGTGGAGCTGCCGATTGATGTAGGAGCATGCAAAAGACTTTGGAAAGAGGCGGCTCACTTCAAGCGGGTTTGGGCAAAAAATCAGTCTGCTGACACTTCCATTCGTAAAGAAGCGACGGGAAGACTGCTGGCGTTTGCGTACCCGGACCGGATTGCCCAGCGAAGGGCAGATGGTCGTTATTTGCTTCGCAATGGGCGTGGGGCGGCTTTTTCGGTGCAACAACCACTGACTGCTTCGCCGTATATTGTAGCAGCAGAACTCGATGACCAAGGCGCAGACAGTCGGATATTACTGGCGGCTAGTGTGGAAGAAAGCGATCTGTTGAATGATTGTGCGATGCAGATTGCCGAACGAATGAATGTATGGTGGGAGCATGCAGTAGGGGCAGTTCGCAGCCGCAAGCAAAAACGGTTGGGGGCGATCCTGCTGGCGGATATACCTGCGGAGGCTTCGCCAGATGAGGTTTTAACAGCGTTTTTGGAAGGAATAAAGGAAGAAGGCTTGGAGATTTTGCCGTGGAATCGACAGGCGAGACAGTATCGCGATCGTTTGCTGTTTATGCATCGTCTGGAGGAAGGCTGGGCGAATATGGAAGATGAGGCACTGCTTGCTTCCTTGGAGGAATGGCTCGCACCCCATGTGTATGGTTTCAAAAGAAAGGAAGACCTGCAGTCGCTGTCAGTGACGACGTTGCTGGAGAGTATGCTGTCATGGGAGCAGCGCAGACAACTAGACGAATACGCTCCGACTCATGTGATCGTCCCGAGCGGTTCCAAAATTCCTGTCGATTACAGCGATCCAGTGGCACCGGTGCTCTCCGTCCGGCTACAGGAGTTGTTTGGTTGGCAAGACTCTCCGAGGATAGGTAGAGGCAGAGTACCACTGACATTGCACCTGCTTTCACCAGCTCATCGTCCGGTACAAGTGACACGGGACTTGGCGAGCTTTTGGGCACATGCGTATTTTGAAGTGAAAAAAGATTTAAAGGGCCGTTATCCCAAGCATTATTGGCCAGATGATCCGCTAGCGGCCATTCCGACTAACCGGACCCGTCCACGTATATAAATCGATTAGCTAGGTATATTCGGGCATAGAGGAAGAGCTCGGTGTCAGGTGAAATTTCCCATTTTGCTAGTTCCATGTTCGTGAGTCACGTCAATTGTGAAACCTTCTTCGTGTTCGGACACGTCAGGAAGATACCGTGAATCACGTACTACCCCTCTATTTCTCAGGGCTGCCTGTTGATCAGGCGGTCTTTTTTTTGTAAAAGAAAAGGGTGCCGCAGTTGCAGCGCCCTTACTTTCGTATAAGATCAAAGCTTACGCCTTGCTCCCCCACTGTTCCCGATAAATCAACTGTTGCAGGTCCTCGCGTTGTCTCCATTGGTGCAGCTCCAGGAGTGGACGTTCCGGATAATGATCCGTGTACCCGATCGACAGCAATGCGACAGGATCGATATGCGGCGGTATGTTCAGGATACGACGCACGTCAGCCTTCTTGTAAAAGCTGACCCAGCCCATCGCCAAATCTTCTGCGTAGGCTGCTAGCCACATGTTTTGGATCGCACAGCTTACAGACATAATATCTGTTTCCGGGATGGAATTGCGTCCGAGTACATGGTCTCCCCCACGTGTAGGATCACAAGTGACACAGATGGTGACAGGTGCTTCCTTGATCCCTTGAATTTTCAACTCTAAAAAGGTCGACTCTCGTCCCGTACCTTCGTAGTGGATGGCAAGTGCCCGGCGTTCTTTATCCGCACATTCTGCGAGAGCTTGTTTGGTTGCGTCGTCTTCCACCAGGACAAAATTCCAAGGCTGCATGAATCCGACAGAAGGAGCATGGTGGGCAGCAGCCAAAATCATGGCGAGCTTTTCCGGGGCGACAGGGTCTTGACGAAAGCTACGAATATCGCGACGATTGCTGATGGCTTTATACAAACCGTTTTTTTCTTCCGCGGTTAAGCGTTTCATGAGAAAAACCTCCCTATTTGCATTCAGGTCTCTTTATTTTACTTACAAAGTATGCTTCCTTCCAGACATCTGCTTGACATATTCATGTCCTACGCTAAAGGGGAGATTCGTCCGAGCAGAGGGGAGAGAGTACGAGCATGCAAAACATCTTAATCGTGGAAGACGAGTTACCCATCTCTCGGGTATTGAAGGCGTATTTGGAAAAAAATAACTTTCGGGTTGAACAGGCATTTAACGGCGAGGAAGCAGAGCAGAAGTTTGATTCACTTAATCCTGCGCTGGTCTTGCTGGATGTGATGCTGCCTGGACGAAGCGGATGGAGTATTCTTGAATATATTCGGGCGAAAAGCTCGTGTCCTGTCATCATGCTGACAGCGTTGGGACAAATCGATAAAAAGCTGGCGGGCTTGAACAAAGGCGCCGATGACTATATCACCAAGCCCTTTATTGCCGACGAAGTGGTAGCTCGCGTACATGCAGTATTACGTCGCTCGAAACAATTGATAGAAGGCAATCATGTCAAGCAGTTTGGCAGTTTGAAAGTCGACTTCAAGGCTTATTCTGTCATGCTGCACGGCATCGAACTGGCGTTTACGCCAAAGGACTTGTGCCTGTTTCTATTTTTGGCACAGTACAAAAACCAGACATTCACCAGAGAACAGCTCATCGAGCAGGTGTGGGGGATGGATTACGAAGGAAGTGATCGCGCAGTAGACCTCGCGATCAAACGCATCCGGCGATCTTTGGAGAATTGGCCGACATCCGAAGGGGAAATCCGTACCTATCGTGGCTTGGGCTACAAGCTGTGCGTATATGAGTGAGAAAAAACGAACCTCTTTGTTTCGCTATTGGACGACGCGATACTTGATCATCTTGTGTATCGGCCTTTTCGTGATCGGGATTGCATCCAGCTACTGGATTTCTTATAGCGAGACACAAAAACGTCTTGATTTTATGAGGCTGATGGCAGCGGAAGTAGCAGATCGGATCGTTGATGTGGAAGGCAAGGTAAAAATGGCTCCGTTCTTGTTTCGTATTGTGGACAGTCGCCAGGAATCACTCGGAGTCAATTACAAGCCAATTATGATGATTTTAGATGAACATAAACAACCAGTGTTTGGCGTACCCGGTCCTTTTTCTGGGGAACTGAAGCGCATCGCACCAGATCTGGTGGAAGCGGATGACAGCCTGTCACAGTTTGAGCTTGCGCGGGGCGACGAAGTTCTTTTCGTGAAGGAAAGCATTAAGGTTGATGAGCGAGTGGTTGGATGGGTCATGCTGTTCACCCCACAAAAACAGGTGATACGCAGCATGACCGAATTCCAATTGCTCGCGATCATGCTTCTGGGTCTCGGTTTGCTTGGCTGGCTCGTCATTTATTTACTGACGAAAAAGCTATCTCAGCCGATCAAGGATGTGGCAGACGCTGCCAAGCAAATCGTGCTGGGAAACTACGAGATTCAATTGGATAAAAACAAGCGCGAACATGAAGTGTATGAGCTGATCCATTCCTTTGAAGAAATGGCAGAACGACTGAAGCAGCTGGAAATGATGCGTACGGAGCTATTGGCAGGGGTGACCCATGAACTCAAAACACCTGTAACGTCCATCAGTGGGCTGGTACAAGCCGTGAGGGAAGAGGTTGTGAGCGGTGAGGAAGCCAAGGAGTTTTTGGATATTTGTACGAAGGAAACGACACGTCTGCAAAAGATGGTAGAGGATTTGCTCGATTTTAACTCTTTTGCTGTGGGTGATATTCGCATTCGCCGGCAACCTCAAAACATGCAGGAGCTGATCCGGGAAATTACGCACCAATGGAAAATTGTGCAGGAAGAAGAGAAGCTCAGCTTGCACATCGAAAGTACATCTGATCCGATCATGATAGATACCGACCCGCTACGTGTGCAGCAAATCATGTACAATCTCCTAAACAATGCAGCACAAGCGATGGAATCGGAGGGGCGGATCGTCGTGTCACTATCTGCATCAGCTGATGAGGTTCGCATTGACGTGAAGGACAGTGGACGTGGGATACCGATAGAGGAACAGTCTTTGATTTTCGAACGATTCTACCGAGGCGAGGACAAGAAGCACATCGTCCGTGGGCTGGGGCTAGGTCTGTCTTTTAGCAGAATGATTGCCCAAGCGTTAGGAGGTATGTTGATTCTGACGGAGAGTACAGCGTCAGGCAGCACCTTCACGTTGATTTTGCGCAAATAAACCATGATTGATCCAAAAACGACCTGGTTCTCTGGTCGTTTTTTTGTGTCTTCATCTGACTTTTCCCTGACGTATTCGTTCCGTATAGTGGTCGCAACCAAAAAGACAAGTCTTCAATCAAGTATACGGTAGGAGGACTGAGCGTGACTCACAAGGAGAAAAAGAGAGAGTTGTTTTCTAAGGTAGGAAGCAACAAGAAAAGGTGGATGGTTGGAGTTTTGGCTGTCGGGGCTGTGATCGTTTCAGGTGGTATATTCGGCTACCAGTCGTTTTTTACCCCACAAACGGCGCAGGCCGCTTTTCAAGTGGAGACGGTAAAAAGGGGAGACATCTCAGAAGTCGTGCAGGCATCAGGCACTGTCCAGGCTTCCAAGCGCTCGTCTCTCTCGTTTTCTGATGCAGAAGAAGCCAAGGATGCGATCTCTACCATTCAGGTCGACGTTGGTGATGCCGTGAAGGCAGGGCAAGTTCTGGCGACGATGGACGATTCCGTAGCGAGAATCCAGGTGACAAATGCGGAAGCAAATCTTTTATCGGCACAAGCCAGGCTAGAGGAGGCACAAAAGCGCAAGAGCCCTGCTGAAATCACTTCTTTGCAAGCCGCCGTCAATCAGAGCAAGAACGAATGGGAGCTCGCAAAGCAAAACATTGACGGGAAAAAAGCGGCGAATGACGTAGAGAAGGCGAAGGCAAACCTGGAAAGTGCTCAGAAGACGTACACTTCCCAGCAGGCCTTGTTCGCGGCAGGTGCGATTGCCAAGAGTGAATTCGACAGTGCCCAGTCCTCGTTGGATCAGGCCCAACGCGATTACAACTCAGCAGTATTGACAGCCGGACAGACCACAGGGCAGGCCAGTGTGAAGGTAGAGCAGGCATTGGCTGCGTATCAAACAGCGCAAGAAGCGTTACAGGAAGCGAATGAAGGCCCAGATGCCGCCACAGTTTTATCGGCTAAAGCAGCGGTGGAACAGGCTAAAGCGGGGTTACAACAAGCACAAAAAGCATTGAGAGCGGTCACCTTGAAAGCACCGATGGACGGAGTGATCGTTCAGGTGAATGGCAATGTAGGCGAAATACCCGGCAATGATTTCATTATCATGGATAATTCGAATAGCGGAGATTTAGAGGTGTTGGCCCAGATTAGCCAGAGTGACATCGGAAAAGTGCAGGAAGGCTTGCCTGTGACGTTTACGACGAGTTCTTATGCGGACGAGACGTTCCATGGAAAGGTAAAGCTGATCTATCCAGAAGCGAAAACTGACGCTGGAGTCACCACTTACGATGTGCTTTTGTCTGTGGCAAACCAGGATAACAAATTGAAGATCGGCATGACGATGAACGTCGCTATCGAACGAGGAACCCATAAAAATGTGCTCGTGGTACCTGCGCAAGCGCTGCAAACGCAAAATGGCAAGGATGGCGTGTATGTACTAAAGGATGCTGCACAACAAGCTGGTGAAGCAGCTGAAGGGAATCAGGCACAGACGAAGCAAGCGAATAACCGCAGTGGAGGCAAAGAGGGCAGAGTGAATATGCCGTATCGATTTGTTCCGATCAAAATGGGATACTTCACTGCCGATCAGGTAGAGGTGACGGAGGGGCTTACCGAAGGAGAGCGTGTTGTCATCCTCGTGAATACACAGACCTCATCTGGAACGAGTAGTCAAAATGGAAATCGAATGGGCGGCGGCGGTATGCCGGGATTCGGCGGAATGGGCGTCCAGATAAGGGGACGGTAGGCAGATGAAACCGGTCATTCAAATAGAAGAGCTGAGAAAACAGTACGTCATCGGAGATCAGGAGATTTATGCGCTCAGGGGTGTCAGCTTGTCGATTGAGGAAGGGGATTTCGTGGCAATCATGGGGCCCTCCGGTTCAGGTAAATCTTCCATGATGAATGTGATTGGCTGTCTGGATAAGCCCACCTCTGGGGAATTTTTTTTGGACGGCTATCCCGTATCACATGCACATGATGATGAATTGGCGGTCATCCGCAATCAGAAAATCGGCTTTGTTTTTCAAAATTTCAATCTGTTGCCACGTACGACCGCAGTTGAAAATGTAGAGCTGCCTCTATTATATGGAGGTAAGCCTGCACGGGAACGAAGAGAAAAAGCCATCCGGGCATTAACGAGTGTCGGTTTGGCAGAGCGATTGAACAACAAGCCCAATGAGCTGTCAGGTGGGCAGCAGCAGCGCGTGTCGATCGCGCGAGCTCTCGTCAATGATCCCGTCATCCTGCTGGCAGATGAGCCGACAGGAGCGCTGGACACGAAGACGAGTGAAGAGATCATGAGTATCTTTCAAAAGCTGAACGATGAGGGCAAAACGGTTATTTTGGTGACACATGAACCTGATATTGCGGAGTATGCGAAGAGGATCATCCGGTTTCGTGATGGGCAAATCATCGCGGATGAAGTGGTGGAGGATCGCAGGAGGATGTCGATGGAGGGGAGAGCAGATGAGCTTTATTGAATGTGTACGCATTTCATTTCGCAGCATCAGGGCAAATGGCTTGCGCTCCGTTCTCACGATGCTGGGAATTATCATCGGTGTGGCAGCTGTTATCGCGATGGTAGCGATCGGAGAAGGGACTTCCACGTCTGTTGCTTCGCAGATCAATGGTTTAGGGAGCAACCTGCTGATTGTCACACCTGGTCAGGCGACACAAGGCAGGGTAAGCCTTGGGGCTGGCTCTCTGAATACGCTGACGATGGCAGATGTAGAGACCCTTATGGAAAAAGAGTCCATTTCGGGTGTGGCTCCGAGCGTCAATGCGCGGGGGCAGATTGTCTGGGGAAGCAACAACTATTCCAGTATGCTCGAGGGGACGTCAGCTGATTTCCCTCAGGTGAGGAATGTGGAAGTAGGACAAGGGCGTTTCTTTAGCAACTTTGAAGTGAAGATGCAATACAACGTGGCTGTGGTGGGGACAGAGGTGGTAAGCAACCTGTTTAAAGGAGCGAACCCAGTGGGGCAAACCGTTCAGATCAACCGGATTCCGTTTACCATCATTGGCGTATTGCAGAGCCAGGGAAGTTCAGGCATGACTAACAACGACGATCGGATCATCATTCCGATTACTACTGCGATGAACAGGTTGACCGGAGGCAAAAACGTGGGCTCGATCTACGTCTCGGCAGCATCGTCGGACTTGATGGAAAAGGCGCAACAAGATATTCAGCAAGCCCTTCGTGCCAATCACAAACTACGACCACAAGCTGCCGATGACTTTCGCATTACGTCTCAATCTGACATTTTAAGCACGGCACAGTCAGTATCCAGCTCGATGACCGCGCTTTTATCTGGCATTGCTGCCATTTCGCTGATTGTTGGCGGGATAGGCGTAATGAACATTATGCTTGTATCCGTCACGGAGCGGACACGGGAGATCGGGATTCGTAAGGCGATTGGAGCCAAGCGGGGAGATATTCTCCGTCAGTTTTTGATCGAAGCGGTTACGCTTAGCCTGATTGGCGGGGTGATTGGTATTGCCTTAGGGGTAGGGGCGGCGTTTTTGGTTAGCAAGCTCGGTCAGATGGCGACCTCAATTAGTCTGTCGCCGATCATGTATGCATTTTTGACATCTACATTGGTTGGTGTCATTTTTGGTGTGTATCCGGCGAGAAAAGCAGCACAGCTCAAACCAATTGACGCACTGCGTTATGAGTGAGTGTGTAATTTTACCAATCCGGGCATACTAGCCGTGAGAGGTGTTAGTGCTGATGGAAAAAAGCGTTCAATTTTCCGTACCATGGCGAGAAGCGACACGCATTGTGAAAAGGATCAAAACAAGCAAATTGCGTTATTTTGTCAAACAACAAGAGGGCAAGACCAGTGTTGCGTTCGTCTTTCCTCGAGTTAGCGTCAGCCAATATGTCTATTTGTATATCATTTTTGGACCGAGAGCTGCTGATGTGCTCAACAACGATAGCAAATAGAAAGATCCCTGATGGCCCGAGCAGGCGTCAGGGATTTGTAATATTTCACAGGAAAACAAAACCTGACACTTTTCGATAGGACTGTTTCATAGTACAATTCCAATATGAACGAACTTGGGGAAGTTCGGGATGGCGGCACCCAATCTGTGCAGAAGGGCCGCCTCTTTTTTTTAATATTGTACAAATGTTCGTTTTCGACAGCATTTTTACCCAGAGGATATAATAGGTACAATTACCTGAATATACAGATGGAATGAGTGAGTAGTTGGATATAAAATAAGCTTATTCACGTAAATACAACGTACTACTCCCTCCCAAGATTTGATCTTGGGGCTTTTTTTGTTCAAAATGCATGAAAAAAAGCCGTTTCTCATGACGGCTTTGTAATCGATAAAGTAGGTTGAAAGCTTCCTTTCAGCAAGGCATCAATAAATTGCTCCTGTGTGAGAGAAATCGTGATGCCCATCCCAGGTAGATCGACAGAAAAAACATTCTCTCGGTACAAATACCAGAGATCGCCTATCGGCTCAATGGAATAGACGTGTATATTTTTCTGTGAATGCTGGCCTGCCTTTTGGATTTCCCGCAACGCTGTAAACAGTTCTCCCCAAACAGGCAGATAAGGCTTCGTTTGGTGCTGCACAATCGCTTGGATCAGTTGGTTTTTCACGAGAGAAATAGCATCCATGGTTGAGTGGTTCAACGAAAGCATGACCGTTATACTCCTTTTGCATGGCTTGGCGCATTAGTCTTGTGTGATGGCGATTTTTGTCGAAGTTATGAATAAGTGTAAGATAGTTATCCGTTCGATGCAAGAGAAGAGAAGGTAGAGATGAGCATTTGGATATTTGACGGTTGCTGCTGATTTGGATAGCATAGGAAAAGCGGTTTTGACAAATGGCAATAGCGAGAAGCGGGAGATGAGATTGTGGCAAAAAAACACCGGTTGATCATCGAGTTTTGCGGTGGATTTGGTCAAGGGCTGGCCTTGCTGTATGCTTTGCGGTCGCCTGATGTTCAAGTGGCAGGAATCATTTGCAGAGACACGCAGTCAAGCTTGGTTAGCAAGCTGATTAATTTTGCACAGCCAGGCTATGAAATTCCAATCGTTACAGGTGCCAAGCAACCGCTTTTCTCAGGAACGATAGAGACGACCACCTCGGAAGGTGTACGGCTCCTTGCAGAAAGCACGCAAGATAAGGAAAGCGATTTGACGCTCGTGACGTTTGATCGTTTGACGACGGTAGCTTTGGCTGTCGCGCGTGATCCACTGTTGGCGCATACATTTACGAGAATCGTGGTGCAGGGTGGAGCCATACGTGTACCAGGAGATGTTACGGCCATTGCTGAAACAAACATGCATGGTGATCCGGAAGCTGCTGCGCTCGTTTTGGCAGCCCGCTTGCCGCTTGTGCTTGTTCCATTAGATACAACCAGCTCGTTTCGTTTGACGGAAGAGCAAGTACATACGCTGGGCAGTCTCGCACAAGCAGTGGGCCTGATCGATAGAATGACGATGTCAGACATGCAGTTCGCCGCTTCTGCTCGTACGCTACATGCATGGGTAGCGATGCTCGCGGCTCTCTCGCCTGAAAAGATGCGGACGGAGCAGATGAAGCTCTCAGTCGAATGCAAAAGTGAATTGTCACGCGGTGCCATTCTAGCCGATCTACGGGCGAAACCGAGTGTAGGAACCGATACGACCGTATGCGTTGAGGTTGAGATGGCAGAGGCAGAGCGCTGGCTGCAAACCGTTTTGGATCAGGGAGGGGTATAAGCGCATGGAAAAAATCATTTTGGATGTAGATACCGGGATTGATGATGCGCTGGCGATTGCTTATGCCGTTCACTCACCTGCTCTTGAAGTGTGTGGGATTACCACGACTTTTGGCAATATTACGGTGGAGGAAGCAACACGCAATACCTTACAGGTGCTAGAGCTGCTGGATGCCTCTACGATTCCTGTCTATCAGGGGGCATCGAAGCCGATTGTTCGCGACCTCACAGGAAAAGCAAGGCTGTTCCACGGTGAAAACGGGCTAGGCAATGTCGTCCTTCCAGAACCATCGACAACGGCTCAGCCACAGTGTGCCACACAATTTCTCATCTCTGCGATAAAGGAATATCCTCACGAATTGACACTCGTGACCGTCGGGAGCATGACCAATCTGGCGCAGGCGATTATGGCTGCTCCAGAAATCATAACCCTTGTCAAACGAGTGGTCGTGATGGGAGGCGCTGTAACGGTGCCGGGGAATCGCACGCCTGTAGCGGAGGCGAATATTTGCGCCGATCCGGAAGCGGCAGCGTATGTCTTCCAGTCCGGTATTCCAGTGACACTGGTAGGCCTGGATGTGACGATGCAAACGCTGCTTACCCGCGAACACTTGCAAGAATGGAGAGCGAAGGATACACGCTTGAGCCATGTTTTCGCAGATATGTGCGAGGTGTACATGAATGCCTATGCTACAGTGGGCAATTTGCGCGGCTGCGGTCTGCATGATCCGTTAGCGGTAGGTGTTGTCATTGATCCGACGTTTGTGAAGTCAGTCCCAATGCATGTTGCAGTAGATACGGCCGGGGGAGCCAGTGATGCCCGTACGATTGGAGACAGACGGGAACATCCAGCGCAGACGCCGAATGTGGACGTGTGCTTGGAGGTTGACCATGAGCGCTTTGTCGGTCATTTTTTGAAACATGTTTTAGGAAATGAAGGAGGAAATCATTGTGTTAAAAGAGTTTAAAGAGTTTGCGTTAAAAGGAAATGTGATGGATCTCGCTGTCGGTGTCGTGATCGGTGGGGCTTTCGGGAAGATTGTGACCTCGCTTGTCAATGACATCATTACTCCCATGATCGGAATGCTTCTGGGTAAGGTGGATTTCTCCGGATTGTTCATCAATTTGAGCGGAGTTCCTTATAAGACGATCGCTGAAGCAAAATTAGCTAAAGCTGCGACACTGAACTACGGGTTGTTCATCAATTCCGTCCTTGATTTTGTCATTATCGCCTTTTCCATTTTTATCGTTATCAAGCAGCTCAACCGTTTCAAACGCAAGCAAGAAGTGGAGAAAGCACCTGAGACAACGAAAGAGTGCCCGCATTGCATCTCCGCGATTCCGCTCAAGGCTACACGCTGCCCGAACTGCACCTCCATGCTGGACACAAAAGGAACAGCATTGGCACACGAATAAGACAAATACACGAATCAGACGAACAGAGGAGGGCGATTATGCCTTCCTCTGTTTTCGTTTCACGCGGTTTTTATACTGATAGTGAAGTCTTTTAATCGTATGGTAATAAGTCTTGTCTTTGAGCTTGGCAAACAGCCCGTGGGAAGGAAAGTCGTAATTGACCTCAATAATGGAGAGGTTTCCCGCTTTATCAATAGCAAAATCAACGCCGATTTGCGCACTGTGCCGATATTTATTAAAGTGGGCACATACACGGTGACTGATTTGGATCAACTGAGAGACGACACTTTTTATTTTGTCGGGTGCGACTGCCTCTGATTTCTTCAAGGCATGCGGGACTGTGACGGCATATCCGCCGCCGCGAGCGACATTGGTAATAATACTGTCGGCACCGGCTACCTTGGCTAGCATGCCGGCATATTGCCATTTGCCCAAGCCATTGCGCATCATCATGACGCGAATATCAAAAGGGCGACCGTCAATTTCAGCTAAATCTAGCCCTTTTTGAATCACGTAATTTTTTTCCGTACACTGCGCGGAGAGCTGCTGCTTCAAGTCAGCCAAAGAATCTGCATGCATAGGTTCTCCGCGCTCCTTGACAAATTGATAGCCCCCGCCATCCGTTTTCCAGACACGAATAATGCCTTTCCCCATATGGGTTCGAGTCGGTTTGATATAGACGGTAGAATACTTCGCTACATACGAGTCCAAACTTGCGGGCTGATATAAAGAAGTAGGTGGTAGGTAAGGGCGAATGTAAGGACTTTTTGAAAAGAACTGATGAAGACTCCACTTGGAGGAGGAGATCACATCATGCACCTCACTTTACGAAAAATCCATTCGTCCCAGCATATGCAGAAGCGATCGTGACCGTTTTTATTTTGAAAGGGGACGTTTTTCAAAAATTGCAAAGGACTTAAGAAGGAGTTAACGGATTGTGGGGGAATATGTGTTCTAATCAGAGGAGAAGGATGGCGAAAATTATGCGGCAATTCCGTCCGGTGCAAACTCCGACTCTGCAACGAGCAAGCGCCCAAAATGCCTATTGCTACCAAGAGTACATGCCCAGCAAATGCCTGGCGAACTATATAGCCTGCTACTGGACCTCAGAGTACGACGGCAAAGGGATAGCACCTACAAGCCGAGTCATACCCGATGGATGCGTCGATATCATTTTCAATCTCGGTGCCACTTCCTATCAGAAGGGGGCATTTCTAACGGGACTGATGAGGACGTACGAGGTTATCCCATTGACCGAACCACAATCCTTGATCGGCATTCGGTTTTACGCTGAGGGAGCAGCTCGCTTTTTACGCTACCCGGTCGCCATGATCAACGGGCATCATCCCAATCTGGAAGACATCTGGGGCAAAGAGGCGGATCAGGTGATAGAAGGCTTGCTCGAGGCTTCCGACACGGCGGAGCGGATCGCTTGGTTGGAGCAGGAGCTTATCAAACGATTGTGGATAGATGATCCCGCAGACCAGTTGCTTTTGACAAGCATGAACTATTTATATGAATACAGAGGAAATCTTTCCATGGCCGAGCTTGCCGAGAAAGTGAATTATAGCGAGAGAACCTTGCGCAGGACGTTTCAACACCAGTTGGGAATGAGCCCGAAGGAACTGGGACGAATCATTCAATTTCAAGGGCTGCTGCAAATGCTGGCTAAGGGAACACGGACTTCGTTTACAGATGTAGCTCTCCAATGTGGCTATTACGATCAGTCGCACTTGATCAAGAGCTTCCACACTTTTTACGGTGAAGCTCCAAGTAAAATTGTCTCGCCAGATCGTGCGAATCGATAATCTTGAAAAGTTGTCCGTTTTTTACAATCTTCTTTTTGCGAGACGCGTTACCCTAAAGAAAGGATGGTGAATTCATGTGAATGAACAAACATTAGATACATATTGTCGGAAGCAGCCCGGTACCACCCATGACTATCAGATGGATTGGGAATGCGATCGCTACCATGTCGGAGGCAAAATATTTGCCATGATCGGAGGCGATTCCAAAGGTGTTCGCATCCTCACCTTGAAATGCGATCCGATGCGTGCGGAGGAATTGCGCGAGACCTACGAAGGGATCGTACCTGGCTATCACATGAATAAATCCCATTGGAATTCTGTCTACTTGGACGCTGACATTCCCGAAGGCTTATGGGAAAAGATGATCGAGCATGCGTACGAAACGGTGCTCCAAAAGCTGCCCAAGCGCGTCCAGCAAGAAATCAAGAGCGAACAGGAGTGAGTGATGTGGGAATCAAGCTTGATATGGTAGGGATAGTCGTACAGGACATGAAAAAAGCGTTGGATTTCTATCGAGTACTCGGTTTCGATATTCCCGAGGGAGCAAATGACGAGCCGCATGTGGAGGTAGCGCAGGACGGTGTTCGTCTGGCCTTTGATACAATGGAAGTTGCCAAGAGTGTGTATGGAGGATGGGAAGCACCTGTCGGGCATCGGATTGAGCTGGCTTTTTTGTGTGAGGATGCTGCGGCGCTTGATGCGTTGTATACGAAAATCGTTTCACATGGCTACGAGAGTCACCGTGAGCCGTGGGATGCTTTTTGGGGCCAGCGGTATGCCATTGTGAAAGACCCGGATGGGAACCTGATCAGTTTGTTTGCGTAATACGATCCTTATATAAGAAGACAAGCCGAACCTATGTGAAAAAGGTTCGGCTTGTTTGCGTTTGTGGACGGAATCATTGGCTGATATATAAAACTTTTTAATAGGAAAACATACCCATAACATCGCGGTTTTTTCTCAATAGAACGGGCTCGTGCTGTGACAGCTTGAACGGGGTGAGACTTGTGCATGGTTGTTGTTTTAGGAAATAAAATTTACTAATAATCGATTGACGTGCGTAATTTTACTACATATAATGAAAGCGATAACAGGAACGAATTTTTCAACGATTCTCGATTCTCAAATGGGGGCTTTTGACATGGATCAACCTGCAAAATTGCTCGATTATCGTGCGAAAAATGAGCATGTACTCATCGGCCTCATGTCGGGTACTTCGCTGGATGGCATTGATGCCGCACTCGTAGCGATCCGCACAGATGAACAGGGCGAGATTGAAAAGGTGACTCTCCGCGATTTTTTTTATATGCCTTACTCCGATGACTTGCGTGAGTGGGTCATGAATCTGTGCAGTGTAGAGACAGCGAGAGTGGATCAGTTGACTGCGGTTCATTACGGCTTATCTGAATGGTATGCCTATGCGGTACAGCAATTGATGGAGAAAGCTGGTGTCATGACAGCCGAAGTTGATGCAGTCTGTATGCACGGACAAACCATTTGGCATATTGCCGGGCGCACGCCATTTCCTGGACCACAAGGAATGACAGAGGTCAGAGCGTCCTTGCAAATCGGCGAGCTATCCACACTGGCAGAACGTACGGGTATTCCGGTAGTGGGAAACTTCCGCGCTCGAGACTTGGCTGCTGATGGAGAAGGAGCACCGCTTGTTCCGTATGCGGACTATATTTTGTTCCGCCATCCGCAAAAAGGCAGACT
This sequence comes from Brevibacillus sp. BC25, assembly GCF_000282075.1. Lineage (NCBI taxonomy): Bacteria > Bacillati > Bacillota > Bacilli > Caryophanales > Paenibacillaceae > Brevibacillus > Brevibacillus sp. BC25. The sequence goes on along the minus strand of NZ_AKIX01000108.1, from coordinate 8,961 downwards.
GCTACAAAACATCGGTGGAATTGCCAATGTCACATTACTTCCTGCGAGCGCAGCTATCGATCAAGTCGTCGCTTTTGACACAGGCCCTGGCAATATGATCATGGATCAAATCGTTCAGCTCATGACCAACGGACAGATGAGATATGACGAGGGTGGCAAGCTGGCCGCAGGTGGCACCGTATCTTCGGTGCTACTGGAAAAATGGATGCAGGACCCTTATTACCAGATCAAGCCACCGAAAAGCACAGGTCGCGAAGTATACGGCAAAGCTTTTGCCCAAGAGCTGTTTCATGATGCGAATCAACTCGGGATTAGTCAGACGGATCTGCTAGCAACCGTGACAGCATTGACTGCCACGACAATTGCGAATGCCTATATGCAATTCGTATTACCCACAACCAAAGTGGAGGAAGTGATCGTCTCAGGGGGAGGCGCTCATAACCAGACGCTTCTCACCATGCTGCAGCGTCAATTGCCGACAGGAATGACCGTGATGACGGCGCAGCAGTTTGGGATGCCTGACGATGCGAAGGAAGCCGTCGCTTTTGCCATTTTGGGTCATGAGACACTAATGGGACGACCATCCAATGTGCCATCTGTAACAGGGGCGAAGAGGGCTGTACCGTTAGGAAATATATGCTTCTAACATGAGATCAACAGAGGGGGTAACATCGTGAAAAAACGAGTATTGGCAGGCTTTTTCCTATCATTGTCTCTCATGCTTTCCGCTTGTTCTGGTGGAGGAACAGCACCGGCAGAGCAAGGCAAGTCAGCAGAAGGACAAGCAAAAACAGAATTGATCGTGGCAGCCGAGCAAGAGCCAGTGGGCTATGACCCGCACAAGGTTCCAGCGGCATCCAGTTTGCGGGTCTATGCGCTCATTTACGATAGCCTGACCAAGTTGGACGAGAACATGAACATCGTACCGAACCTGGCAGAGAAATGGGAGATTGCGCCAGACGGAAAAACGGTCACCATGTTCCTGCAAAAAGGCGTCAAATTCCACAATGGCAAAGACATGACGGCAGAGGACGTAAAATTCAGCTTTGAGCGAATCATGAATCCAGACACGGGTTCGATCGCGAAATCGTATTTTTCCAGCGTAGAAGCAATTGAAGTGAAAGATCCAACGACGGTTGTTTTCAAGCTGAAAAATGCGGATGCCTCGTTCGTTGCAAATACGGCAAGCGCCTATGCTTCCATCGTGCCAGCAGGCTCCACTGACCTGACCAAGGAAGCAATCGGTACGGGTCCATTCAAAATGGAAAAAAGTGAGTCAGGACAATATGTCCTGCTGAAGAAAAATGCGGATTACTTCAATAAAGAACTGCCAAAGGTAGAGTCCATCAAGTTCCAAATCATGAAGGACGAAGCTGAGCGTCTCGCTGCGATTCGCTCTGGTAAAGTCGACATCAGCATGGTGTCTGCTGATTCTGCGAAGCTCTTGGAAGGCAAGCCAGGCGTACAGATCAAGAACTACCAATCCTTGGAGTACAGTTACCTGGGCATTAACGTAAACAAAAAGCCTTTTGACAATCCAAAAGTGCGCGAAGCGATTAGTTATGCCGTTGACCGTAACCAAATTATCCAGACTGTTTGGAAAGGGGAAGCGACTCTGACTGGTCCGATCGCGCCTGCGTTGACCAACTCGGCTTTGGACCCTACTACTTATCCGACCTACAAAACAGATGTAGAAAAAGCGAAGCAATTGCTGGCGGAAGCGGGCTATCCAAACGGTTTCGAGACCCAAATCGAGACAGCAGCAACTTATCCAGACATGGTAGAAACGGCACAAGTGATTCAACAACAGCTCAAAGCAATTGGCATCAATGCGAAGATCAACCAGCTTGAGTGGGGGAACTACATCGATACGTGGAAATCCAAGGACATGAACCTGATGGTAGGCCGCAACACTTCTGGTGTAGATGCTGACCGTTCTATGCGCTTCTTCTTCTCGACAACTGGTTCTGCTAACGTGTGGAACTATTCCAACCCTGCCTACGATGAACTGGTGCAAAAAGCACTGACAACAGTAGATCAGGCAGAGCGCAAAAAGCTGTATGACGAAGCACAAACCATGCTGGTAGCAGATGCACCAAACCTGTTCCTGGCATCACCGAAAAACTACTACGCCGTGCGTGACAACGTCGATTTCACACCGACCGCAGCGGGCGAAGTATACTCGCTGATCAAAACTTCGATCAAGTAATGTAGCATACGTGTGATGAAGGCTCCGCCAGAGGATAGGCGGAGCCAAGTTTCTAAATATGGAGGGAAACTCGTGGGATCTTATCTAATCAAACGTGTCGCCAGCCTGATTCCCATCCTGTTTGGCATATCCGTCTTGATCTTCACGATCCTGCATCTGGTGCCGGGCGATCCAGCTTCCATCATGCTAGGAACGAGTGCCACACCGGAAGCAATTGCGGCGTTGAATAAAAGCATGGGGCTGGATCAGCCGCTGATTAACCAGTACCTGCATTGGGTTACAGGAATCCTGCAAGGGAATTTTGGCGTATCGGTCCATACAGGAGAAGAGATTTTGCCTCAAATTCTCAAGCGATTTGCCATTACCATGCAACTGACTGTATTTGGCGTTCTGATTGGGTGGGTACTCGCGATTCCGTTCGGGATTCTCTCAGCGATTCGCGCTCATTCCAAAACAGATATCGTGGTTCGTGTGTTTACACTGCTAGGCATTTCTGTGCCGAACTTTGCCATCGGGACACTGCTTTTGCTCGGCTTTTCGCTTTATTTCAACTGGTTCCCGCCTATTGATGTGGTGAACTTCTGGGATGATCCGATCGAGGCATTCAAGGTATTCATACTGCCTGCAACAACGATGGGGATTGTGGTGGCTGCTGGCGTGATGCGGATGACTCGTTCTGCGTTTTTGGAAACCATGGACAAAGATTTTATTCGGACAGCACGGGCCAAGGGTAACAGTAAATGGACAATCGTCATGGGCCATGCGTTCCGCAACTCTTCGATTCCGATCGTCACGATCGCAGGTATGCAGATTGGTTACCTGCTGGGTGGGTCTGTTATCGTCGAGCAGCTGTTCTCGATTCCTGGTTTGGGCCAGTACATTCTGGAGGGAATTTATCAGCGGGATTATCCGGTTGTACAGGGAGGCGTTTTGTTCGTCGCTCTGGTGTTTGTCCTGGTCAATCTGCTCATCGACCTGATCTATACCTGGATTGATCCGCGTATCAAGTATTGACAAGGGGAATGCGACATGAGCACATTTCGAAAGCGTTTTTTGGCGAATAAGACAGCCGTCTTCTGCTCCATTTTGCTGGCGTTGCTCTGTTTGACGGCAGTGCTGGCTCCGGTGTTGGCTCCGCATGACCCGACACAGATGTTTCAGGATCATCGGATGGAAGGCAGCTCGGGTGAGTTTTTGTTAGGTACGGACCAGTTTGGTCGTGATATTTTGAGCCGCATCATCCACGGTGCGCGCGTATCGCTGGTGGTCGGGCTTTCTGCCGTTCTTGTCAGCGCCGTTTTCGGTACGCTGTTTGGCTTGATCGCTGGCTACTTCGGGCGCTGGATTGACGGTTTTATCATGCGCTGTATGGACGTTTTGTTTGCTTTTCCGGAAATTTTGCTGGCGCTGGCGATTGTCGCCGCATTAGGGCCGGGAACCTTCAACACGATCATGGCTATCGGGATCGTGAATATTCCGATCTTCACCCGGACGGTGAGGGGAGCGGTTCTCTCTATCAAAAATCTGGAGTACGTAGAAAGCGCTCGTGCCATCGGTGCGAGTACACCGCGTATCTTGTTTCAGGAAATTTTTCCGAATGTAACGGCACCGCTGCTGGTTCAATCCTCCCTGGCGATTTCAGGTGCGATCCTGACAGAATCGGCTCTCAGCTTTTTGGGCTTGGGGATTCAGCCGCCAGACCCGTCATGGGGCGGAATGATTTCAGAGGCGCGCCGCTACATGGAGCTGGCTCCGGGCATGATCATCTGGCCATGCATTGCCATGACGGTGACGATTCTTGCTTGCAACATGTTTGGGGATGCTGTCCGCGATATTCTCGACCCGCGTCATCGTGGGAAATAGGAACGATAGGCAGGGGTGAGAACGAATGAACGTGCAACAGATCAGAGAACGAATGGAGTCCAGTCTGACGCAAGGGATTCATCAGGGCATTTTTCCGGGAGGCGCTGTCAGCATACTGCGAAAAGGTGCGCCTGCTGTGACAGTTTGCATGGGAAAAACAAGCTATGGACACGATGGAAGGCCAGTTCATAGTCAAACGCTGTACGATATGGCCTCTTTGACCAAGGTGATGGTGACCTTGCCACTCATCCTCATCAGTGTGCAGGAAGGTAAGCTCTCGTTGACTGACTCCGTGACGACCTACTTGCCAGAATTGGCGAGCGCCCACGATCAGGAACGCAAAGGGCAGATCAAAATTATTCACCTGCTCACACATACATCGGGACTTCCTGCATGGCGTCCGTACTTTTTGCTGGGGAAAAATCGGGAGGACTATTTGCGGCTCATCGCAAACGAGTCGATGCTGGATGACCCTGCACGTAACGTTGTGTACAGTGATCTGGGATTCATGCTGTTGGGCTTTTTACTGGAGCGCATCTGGGACGAGGAACTGGACGCGCTGGCGAAGCGACTGATTTTTCAACCGAGCCGAATGCTTCATACGAGCTACTTGCCGCTGGAACAAACACGTCTGCAAGGAATGGACATTGCTGCTACGGAGAAGGGAAATGCCTTTGAACAAGAGATGGCTGTGAATTTTTTGTCGGAGCTAGCAGAAGCCAGACTTCCTTTGGCGTTGGAATGGCAGCAAGCTTTGACTGGATACGTTTGGCGAGAAGGAGTGATTAGTGGCACTGTTCACGATTGCAACGCCCACTATGGCTTGGAAGGTGTCAGTGGGCACGCCGGACTTTTTTCCACCTTGGCTGATACAGAGCGCTACATGCACATTTGGACGAGTGGGAAGGCTTCCGTACAGCTTGATCCGACACTGTGTGCCTTGGCTACTCGCTCACTCACAGACCATTCGATCCATCGCAGAGGATTGGGATGGATCATTTCCCCGACAGGCGGCTCCCTAGAACAGCTTGCCGCAGGTTGCAGTGGGGGAGATCTTGTTTCGGAGCGCGCCTTTGGGCATACCGGCTTTACAGGAACGTCGATCTGGTCGGACCCAGCGAGAGACGTGACACTGATTACATTGACAAACCGCGTGCATCCTGTCGCGAACCCGTTGATCGGGACGTGGCGGACCGCTCACCATAACCGATTATTTTCTGTAATCAAACCTGACCACACATCCTGATGAAAAGGGGGAGTACTCATGGCAGCCATGCTTACAATTGATGATTTGCGAACTTCTTTTATCCAAGCAGGCAAAAAGCTGACCGTGATCGAGGGTGTCAGTCTCTCTGTAGAGCCTGGTGAAACCGTCGGTGTGGTCGGTGAATCCGGATGTGGAAAAAGCGTGACCAGCATGTCCATCATGCAGCTCTTGGGACGGAATGTAGAGATGACCGGGAGCATCCGTTTTCAAGACAAGGAGCTGCTCTCACTCACGGATAAACAAATGCAGACGATTCGCGGCAATCAGATCGCGATGATTTTTCAGGAGCCGATGACTTCGCTCAATCCATTGCATTCGATCGGCAAACAGATCAGCGAGCCGCTTCGTCGGCATCTCGGATTGTCCAAACAGGAAGCCAAGCGACGGACGATCGAGCTTTTGAACGAAGTCGGAATTCCGCGAGCCAATGAAATCATTTCCGACTATCCGCACCAATTGTCAGGCGGGATGCGTCAACGTGTGATGATTGCGATGGCGATGTCTTGTGCGCCCAAGCTACTGATTGCCGACGAACCGACGACGGCGTTGGACGTGACGATTCAGGCGCAAATATTGGAACTCATGAAAAAAGTCCGGCAAGAGCAAGGCACTTCCATCCTGCTTATCACACATGACTTGGGAGTCGTGGCGGAGATGTGTCATCGCGTCATCGTCATGTATGCAGGTCAAATCGTAGAGGAAGCCGACGTCAAGCAGCTGTTTGACGAGCCGAAGCATCCGTATACGAGAGGGCTTTTGAAATCGATGCCTTCTGTCAGTGTCAACCAAGAGCGTTTGGATGCGATTCCGGGCTCGGTGCCCCTTTTGAGCGAAATGCCTGTGGGATGTCGTTTTGCACCGCGCTGCTCACAAGTCATGGATATTTGCCGCGAGAAAAATCCAGAGCTTATGCCTGTCGCAGACAACCAAAATTGCCGCTGCTGGCTGTATCGCGAGGAGGACGTGCAATGAGGCAACCACTGCTGGAAGTCAAATCTTTGACCAAGCATTTCACGAGCAAGCAAGGATTCTTCAGCAAGGAGAAAATCGTCCGTGCCGTCGATGGAGTCAACCTGACTGTTTATCCGGGTGAGACTGTCAGCATCGTAGGCGAATCAGGTTGTGGGAAGTCCACGACAGGACGATGCATCCTGCGCCTGATTGAGCCGACTGATGGAGAAGTCTTTTTTGAAGGACAGGATATCCGCAAGCTCAATGAATCAGAGCTGCGCAGAGCCAGACGCAACATGCAGCTCGTGTTTCAGGACCCGTTTGCCTCGCTGAACCCACGAAAAACAATCGGGCAGCTGTTGGAGGACCCACTCATCATCCACGGCATCGGCAATTCAGCAGAACGCCGCAAGCAAGTCGAGGAGATGATCCAGATCGTCGGCCTCTCCAAGCAGCAGCTGGATCGCTTTCCGCATGAGTTTTCCGGTGGTCAGCGCCAGCGGATTGGCATAGCAAGGGCACTGATTTTGCGCCCGAAGCTGATTGTGGCCGATGAGCCGGTGTCTGCTCTGGACGTGTCGATTCAGGCGCAAATTTTGAACCTAATGCAAGATTTGCAAAAGGAGTTCAATCTGACGTATTTGTTTATCTCGCATGATTTGAGTGTCGTCCGCCATATTTCGGACCGGGTAGCGGTCATGTATCTCGGAAAAGTGGTGGAGGTAGCGGATAAACAATCGTTGTACGAGAAACCAACACATCCCTATACACAAGCACTGTTATCAGCGGTGCCTGTACCGAATCCCCATTTGACTACACAGCGGATCATTTTGGAGGGAGACCTGCCTAGTCCAGCGAATCCGCCGTCTGGCTGCACATTTCATCCGCGTTGCCGCTACTGTATGGACATTTGCAAAACAGTCGCGCCCGTGGCTAGCGAGGTTTCAGCAGGGCACTTTGTCACTTGCCATCTGGATCAGTCATGAAGTGAGCATGGGGCAGTAAGATTGAAAAGGAGGTTCGATAGAGCATGAATCTGGAGAACTTGCAAGCATTGACGACTGAAGGAAAAAACGAAGGCAGCAGTGATTTGGATCAATTGAGTGCCCGAGGCATCGTACAAATGATGAACGATGAGGACAAAAAGGTTCCTTATGCAGTTGAGCGCGTCCTCGATCAAGTATCCGATGCGGTAGATGTCATCACACACGCATTGGAAAAGGGCGGAAGACTGTTTTACTTTGGTGCTGGAACGAGTGGACGTTTAGGGATCTTGGATGCGTCCGAGTGTCCGCCGACCTTTGGTACCCAGCCTGAGCTCGTTCAGGGTGTGATTGCAGGCGGACCATCCGCAATGGTACGCGCGGTAGAAGGTGCAGAGGATTCTTTTGTATTAGGCCAAGAAGATGTGCATAAATACGGCGTGACCAAAAAGGATGTGGTCGTAGGGATCGCAGCCAGTGGACGGACTCCGTATGTTCTCGGTGTTTTGGCGGAGGCACAGAAGATCGAAGCCAAGACGATTGCTGTCTCTTGCAACAAGCCTTCGTACATCAATGAAGGCGTAGATGTCGCGATTAATGTCGTCGTAGGACCGGAAGTATTAACCGGATCGACGAGGCTCAAGGCAGGAACGGCCCAAAAGCTGGTGCTGAACATGCTGACGACAGCGACCATGATTCGTTTGGGCAAAGTGTACGGAAATCTGATGGTTAGTGTGCAGGCGACCAACCTCAAGCTGAGGGAACGAGTAAAGCGGATCATCATGGAAGTGACCGGGGCGAGTTACGAGGAGGCGGAGCAACTGGCTGATCAGGCAGACGGTGATGCGAAGACAGCCATTATTATGAAGCTGACCGGATCGAGCAGGGAAGAGGCCACTCGTCTGTTGAATGTTACCAATGGAAGAATCAGGGAAGCTATTCAGCAGTTGGACTAAGTTTTTGGGAAAGGATGGAGAGATTCCATGTTGCCAGAATCCATTCGCGAAGAACTGCGTGCCATCGTCGGAGAGAAAAACTGTCTCGACAAACAGGAAGCATTAGTCGCCTATTCGTATGACGCAACGCCGATGCAGCAAGCATTGCCGGATGTGGTCGTCATACCGAAGAGCACAGCCGAGGTCCAACAGGTCATGCGAGTTGCAGCACGACATCACATCCCGATTGTGACGCGTGGAGCAGGCTCCAATCTATGCGGCGGTACGATACCTGTCGGTGGTGGAATTGTCTTAGTATTGAGTCGGATGAATCAGATCGTAGAGATTGACGAGCAAAATTTGACGATAACGGTACAGCCGGGAGTTCGAACGGTCGACATCCATCAGGCGGTAGAGGCACTCGGTTTGTTTTACCCACCAGATCCAGGCAGCATGGTCATCTCCACGATTGGCGGGAATATTGCGCTTAATTCGGGTGGACTGCGCGGGTTGAAGTACGGGACAACCAAGGATTACGTGCTGGGTCTCGAAGCTGTGTTGCCGAACGGAGAGGTCATCCGTACCGGGGGCAAGCTGATGAAGGATGTGGCGGGCTATGATCTGACCAAGCTCTTGGTCGGCAGCGAGGGCACATTGGCGATCATTACCGAGGCTATTCTCAAGCTGATTCCGAAGCCGCAGACACAGCGAGTTATGCTCGCGATGTTCGCAGATATGGCACAGGCGGCGAGG
>NZ_AKIX01000107.1:0-5536 GCF_000282075.1 Brevibacillus sp. BC25 | reverse complement strand
CCCCCTGCCATTGAGCGGCTTGAAGAATTAGCCAATCAAACATGCTTGATAATCGGCAAGGAAGATGCCCTGGATGCGAAACGGATGGCTGAATATTTTAAAGAAGTTTTACCAGAGAGAAGGTTTATTGAGATTACGGGTGCCGATCATAAACCAACGTTGACGCATCCTGAAGAAATCGCCCGCGCTATCACTGAATTTTTGGAGGATTGACTGAACCGTGCCCCGTACCCCAGCTGAAAATGAACGTATTCGCCAAGCCGCAAAAGACAAAATCCATACAGCCGCAATGACGCTTTTCATAAAAAAAGGCTACCACGCGACCTCAATCGACGATGTAGCCAAACAGGCCCAGATATCGAAGGGACTGCTTTACAATTATTACAAAGGTAAAGAAGAGCTTCTCGCCGCGATGGTCCAGGTACGGATCGAGGAAGTAAAAGAAGTGATGGAGGCTGCTACGAAGCTTGAAACGCCGCACGAACAGCTGCGCCATATTGTCGACGGTGCGCTTGATAACGTCTACCAGCGACCGGATGTCTATCGTTTTTACTTGAATTTGCAAACGCAGCCCGAAGATGATCGGGTACTTGCTTCTTACAGAGAGCAGTTAAATGAGGAGTCAAGTAGACAGTTTGAAGTCCAGTGCCAGATCTTCAAACAGTTAGGCGTAAAGCAGCCCAGATTGAGATCGCTCTATTTTTCTTCGACGCTCCAAGGCGCAATGCTGATGATGACGACTTATCCGGAAGGGTTTCCGGTGGAAGAGATGAAGGAGCAGATGATTCGGGAGTATTGTAGCCCTCCGGTAGGATCATAGAGTTACGTTTAATCATGAAGAGGCTATCCCATTCGTAAATGATACTGGTGGGGCAGTCTCTTTTTCTGTACGTTTGGTATAACCGCTAATAGTTCGAGGGGGGAAAATCATTCGCTTTTCAAAATCACGCAAGCGGAAGAAGACTAATCAACAGCACATTCCATTCAAACCGCCACTTACATATATCTAAATATTTAGAATTGACAGAAATAAATAAAACCAATATATTGGTTTTATGGATACAAACCTAATCAAACAAATCGAACGCCCCTCATTACGCGAACAGGTATACCAGGGCTTGAAGACAGCGATTGTCATGCTAGAGCTAAAGCCAGGACAACGAGTCAACGACAACGAACTGGCGGCTTTATTTGGCGTGAGTCGAACACCTGTGAGAGAAGCACTCAAACGGTTGGAGGACGAAGGTCTTATTGAATCCGTTCCCGGCTCTCTAACACGGGTGACACCCTTACTTGAAAAGGAGGCGAAGCACGCTTTTCCTGTTGTTGCGGCCTTGCACGGGTTGGCAGCACGATTGGCGATGCCATTTGAATCGGAGGTCATCCGTAGTCTGGAGCAGTGGAATGAAAAGCTACAGGTCGCACTCGAACAACAAGATGTGATCAAAGCGATTGAAGCAGATGATGGCTTTCACGACGTGATCCTCGAGGCTGCGGGGAATCGTGAAATCTACCTAGCACTTGAGCGAGTTGTACCGAAAATTCGGCGTTTGGAATTTGCTCGGTTCGGGTCCTTAGAAGGGGTGGAATCAGTAGAACAGCACCGCAAAATCATCGAAGCGATTCGAGACAACAACAGTCAGCTTGCCTCTTCTTTGATGGAAGAAAACTGGATCAACCTTGGCAGATTGCTTACGGACCATTCCGATGATGAATAGGGGGTAATGGCATGAGTACGGTTGAAATGAAGGGGGAAGTACATGATTCGCGTGTTTTGCAATGGGCGCGTTCCATTATTGAAGAGAGTCCGTCCCATCGTCTGATTCAGCAAGAGATCGTGAATGCGGTAAACCGCAATGCGATTTGGCGAGGCGAGGAATGCCTGAATTTGCTCGCACCAGAAGCACCTACCACGCCTATCGTACGTCAACTGCTCGCTTCTGAGGTTGGTACTCGCGCTGCGGAAGGACATATCGGCAGTACGCAGAGATGGTTCGCTGGCACGAAATATATCGATGAAATCGAAGCGTTATGTGTTGAGCTATTGAAAAAAGTATTCCACGCCAATTTTGCTGACCATCGATTGGTAGCGAGCATGATCGGGAACATGACAGTCTACGCGGCGTTAACGCAACCGGGAGATACGATTATGACGATCGCGCAACCGTTTGGGGGGCATTCCAGCAACCGGGTGGACGGGCCTGCTGGCATTCGCGGTTTGCAAATTGTCGATGTGCCAATGGACCCCGTTGAGCTTACCGTTGATCTGGACGAGTTCGCCAAAGTCGCACGGAAAGTTAGGCCAAAGCTCGTTACCCTGGGCGCGTCTATGACCTTATTTCCATTTCCTCTGAAGGAGATAGCTGAGATCGTGAAAGAATGGGGCGGGCGCATTTATTTCGATGGCGCACACCAGTTGGGGTTGATCGGTGGCGGTCAATTTCAGGACCCCTTACGAGAAGGAGCATGTGTGATGACTGGTTCGGCTGGGAAAACGTTTAGCGGTCCACAAAGCGGCATCATCGTCTGGAATGACCCGGAACTATTGGGACCGATTACAGATGCCATCTTCCCAGCTCTTGCCGCGACACATCAAGTCAACCGGGTAGCGGCATTAGCAGCGGCTGCGGCAGAGTTTTTGGCGTTTGGCAAGGAATACATGGCACAAATTGTGACGAATGCACAAGCACTGGGAAAAGCATTCGATGAACGGGGAATTCGGGTGCTTTGCGCGCACAAAGGCTATACACGTACACATCAAGTCATTCTGGACGTAAAAGAGTTTGGCGGTGGTTACGAGGTAGGCAAGCGATTGGCAGAAGCGAATATCATCACGAACAAAAATTTGATTCCAGGCGACGGACCAGAGGATTGGGACTTCCCAAGCGGTCTGCGTATCGGGACGACAGAAGTCACACGCTTTGGTATGAAGGAACAAGAGATGGTCACGATTGCAGAGCTGATTGTAAGTGTGTTGTCAGGTAGGGAAAAGCCCGAGGCTGTCCAGTCTAAGGTGATCGAATTGCGCAGATCGTTTAGCAAGATGCAGTTCTGCTTCCCAGAATAGAGAAGGTAGGATAAACACCGTATGCCGGAGTTCAGAACTTGGCATACGGTGCTTTTTCGAGTCGTAATTGGACTCTCATCCTTGACAATGTCATTTCATTTCGTAAATAATCGATTGATACCATCAAAGAATGGGAGTCTAAACGGATGAGTACAGACCATACAAACTCGGATGTTACAATTGATCATACGACGAAAGAGCTGGCTCTCGTATTTGGTCAGTTAAAGCGGATCGGACATGTTTTCAGTCCTTCGAAAGACCTCCGTCAGAGCGAATTGAATTTGCTTGTTCACTTGACCTACGTAAGTCCGCCAGGCACGAACGGCATTAGAGTTTCCGAGCTAGGCAAGCAGTTGAAAATAACGTCAGCAGCTGTGACGCATGTCATTCAATCACTCGAACAACTTGGGCTTATCACCCGTACAGTGGGACCTAAGGATCGACGCTCCATTCTCGTAGCCCCCACGAAAGAGGGCTTCGATTTTGTGGCAGCGAGAGAGCTAGAGCTGTTTAATCGTTTTCAGCAATTACATGAGCATCTTGGTACGGATGATGCGCAGGCACTCATACGGATATTAACGAAATCAATCCGATTCCTGCACACCTATCAGGATAGCGATGAAGCACGACCGTAGTTCGATGATGAACTATGGTTTTTTATTGTGTTGATAAGAACCTTCCTCCAGCTCTTTTAGGAGCGAGTTCGCAGAGGGGCTCCATTGCAGCTGTTGTTCCGCGCGCAATCCAGATATTCTCTGGTTGATGCTCGCCCCCCAAGCGGCTGGTCCTAATGCTTTGGCCGCATCCTCATAGCTCCATGATTCCACTTTTTCTACCCCAGCTATTTTGGCTATCGAAGTCATGAGTTCTTTCGTCGTGATCATTTCCTTGGAAGTTGCATTGAATAATGAGCCTGGCTGTGCTCGTAAAAAAGCGCATTCGTAAAGTCTCGCCAAATCATCAACATCGATAGTAGACCATGCCGTTTGCCCGTCATCGATATAGTTGGCTGTTTGGGAGAGCTTCGTCCTTTGAATCGTTGCTTGGACGAGTCCACCGCCTCGACCATATACAAGTGTAGGACGTATGACGATCGTACGAATATTGCGCTTAGCTGCTCCTAAAACTTCCTGCTCCTGGTTCGCTTTCCATTGGAGAAAAGGCAAGGGATGAAGAGGAGAGTCCTCATCCACGACATTGTGGTGCGTATCGTTATAGATCAGCGTTCCACTCGTATAAATGAATGGCTTCCCTGTGCCATCCAAACCATCCAGCATTGCCTGAACAGCTGCTACATCCAATTTTTCCATATCAGGTGTGTGCGAGATCGCCATATGAATGACACCATCGAATTTTTTAACACTTTCTGTTAGCAGTGTCGTATCCGCAAGATCTCCAACAATAGGGGTGAACCCTTGTGAGAGCAACAGCTCCGCTTTCTCTTCCGATCGAACAAGTCCAGCAACCTGATACCCCAGAGACTGAAAATGCTCGGCGACTACGGACCCGACATAACCTGTTATTCCTGTAAGGAAAACATTCATGAAAAAACCTCCTTCATATACAATTAATTTAGTAACTAAATTATTTAGTAACTTTAAGACGATGTCAATGGTATTTATAATTAACTGAATATTGACAAAACAAAACATGGGTGTTATTTTCACATTAGGAAAACGTTTACCCGCTACATAGAAAGTGAGTGAAAAACCATTACTGTAACCATTAAAGACATCGCACAACTTGCCAACGTTTCCATTGCGACTGTTTCGCGGGTGCTGAACAATTCCAAGCCAGTCCGTCCAGAGCTGCGAGAAAGAGTCTTGAAAATCGTGCAAGAGACGGGCTTTCAGCCGAATGCGATTGCCAGGAGCTTGGTCAGCAAGGAAACCCGCATCATCGGGGTGATGATTCCCGATATCTCCAACAATTTTTACTCCAATCTCATTTATGGGATCGACAGCGTCATTAGCGAGTACGACTACAGCATGTTCTTGGCGATATCCGATGAAGTGGTGGACAAAGAACTGAAATACTTGCGACTGTTCAAAGAAAAACAAATCGATGGTGTCATTATCGCGAGTATTCACTTCCTGGAGGGCAATATCCAGACGCTGCAAGAGATTCAGGTTCCTCTCGTTGTTACCGGCCACGATTTGCCCGGCTATCAGATTCCGACTGTCAACGTCAACAATGTGCAAGCCTCCTATGATGCTACTGCCTATCTCATCTCTCAAGGCCATACAAAAATCGCGTGTATATCTGGGCCATTGTGGGACCCGCCGTGTGGTCTGGATCGCATGGGCGGTTACCGAAAAGCGATGCGGGCACATGATTTACCCATCCATGAAGGATTCGTCGTGGAAGGAGAATTCACAGCCAAGAGCGGTTACGAAGCCATGCGTCGTATTTGTGAAGAAAAAATTCGTCCAACAGCCGTTTTTGTCGCAACAGACCTAATGGCGGGTG
>NZ_AKIX01000106.1:0-4940 GCF_000282075.1 Brevibacillus sp. BC25 | reverse complement strand
CCGGACGAGCTGTTTATTGCGGAGAGTGTGATCAAAGTGCCGATCATGGCAGCCGTTTTCACGGCAAGTGAGCTGGGGCATTTTCGATTGGATGATCAGCTTGTCCTACGCCAAGAGGATCTGGTGGGGGGATCGGGGATTTTGTACGGGCTATCTCCAGGCTTGAAGCTTATGATTCGCGACTTGGTGACCCTCATGATTATTCAGAGCGACAATACAGCGACAAATATGCTGATTGATTTGGTAGGAAAAGCGCAGATCGACCAGACCATGATCGATTTGGGAATGCGCCAAAGCTGTTATTCACGCAAACTGATGATTTATCCACTCGACATCACAGAAAACAATAAGATAACCGCTGGGGATGTTGCGAGTATGCTAGGTCAATTAGCAACGGGCAGTTATTTGTCTGAGCGTGCCTGCAAAGAGATGATTGCCATTATGAAAAAGCAGCAAGTCCGTAATGGTCTGCCGTCCCAATTGCCAAATGAGGAAGAATCCAATCATCCTGCATGGGAACTGCCGTGTAAATCGGGTTGGGATACTGGCAGACAGCATGATGTAGGTTTGCTGTATACGAACAATCGCTGCTTTTCCATTACAGCCCTATCCAAAGAAGTAACCGCTCAATCCGCTTTGAACACACTAGGATTATTGGGAAGAGCTGTGTATGACTACGCTATTTTGGCTGTCGATTAGATCGGCAGCTTTTTCATTTGTGGAAGGCTAAAACTTGCTTGGAAGCTTCATCGATCTCTTGCAATTCAGAAGATGTCAAAGAAAAGCGCATGGCTTTAACATTTTCCTCCGCATGATTGACTTTGGACGCGCCTGGAATCGCAAAGACCGTTTCACCATGAGCGTGAATCAACCAGTTCAAGGCGATTTGTGTAGCGGATGCATCGTATTTGCGTGCCAGCTCCTCCAGGACCGTGATGAGCGGCTGAGACTTTTTTAGTCCGGCGGGACGAAAGGGTGATGTCCATTTTCGGGGGCCTGTAATGGACTGGACCAGGGCTGGATTCTTATGAAACTTGCCGCTTAGAATCCCTTGCTCAAGTGGAGAATAGGCGATAATGGCAATGCCCAACTCTTTTGCCGTATCCAGAATCCCGTTTTGTTCGATCCTTCTGTCCAGCAGGCTGTATTTCACTTGATTGGAGATGAGACGCAGACCGTGCTCGCGTAATATGCGATCGGCTTCTCGCATACTTTTGGCGGAAAAGTTACTGACGCCCACGTTCTGAATCTTGCCTTGCTTGACGAGCTTGGCCATTTCATTCATTTCGCTTGCAACAGAAGACAAGGAGTAGGGCTGGTGGATTTGATGCAAATGGATGGTGCGGTTATCGAGCAGACGAACGCGCTCGTCAATTGTGTTCCCGATGCTTTTGGCGGTGCGCAGGATAGGCCACCATTTCGTCGCAATATGGGTGGAATCCGCAAGTGGACCGGCGTCGTTTAAGGCTTTTGCCAGCATCTGTTCTGATTGACCTTTGCCGTATACTTCCGCAGTATCAAACCAGTTTATACCCCCAAGCAAACTCGTCTGCACAATTTTTAAAACATCGTGAGGTCCAATGACAGGCCAAAACTTCCCCACCATTCCGTGTCCATTGCTGAACTGCCAGCAGCCGAGGCCTAGAGGAGAAAGCATCAGGTCCGAGCTCCCCAATTTACGCAAGACAGGCATTGTGATTGCTCCCAAGCAACTTCACCTACTCCCGTTCTATTATCGATTTAAGATACTTTCTTCCAATACAGCATACTTGTCGCCGTATTCCTTAATGATATGCTTTTCGCCCCATAAGCAGAGCGAATCGAGAATACTTTTCAAGGTCCAGCCGTACTCGCTGAGCTCATACTCTACTTTTGGCGGAACTTGATTGTAAATAATCCTGTTGATGATGCCATCATCTTCAAGCTCTCTAAGTTGCTGCGTTAGCATCTTCTGCGTAATCCCCGGCATTAGTCGTTTCAACTCACTTGTACGTTTTTTTCCGTGAGTCAGGTGACACAAAATAACGCATTTCCATTTACCGCCGATGACCTCAAGTGTAGCTTCCACTGAAATGTTATACTTCTTCTTCATTGTTGATTTCCCCCTGAATGATAGGTACTTATTAGTGCCTATCACACAAAAAAGTGCGTACTTTTACTTTTCGTTAGTTTCTCTCATAATAACACTTGTCAAACGACATGAAGCACATTAGGTGACTGGAAACAGTCATACTAACATAGAGAAAAAGGATGGAGGAGACAAGTTATGCCAAAACATTTACAAGATACGACTACGCTGTACAACGGAGTAAAAATGCCTTGGGTGGGTCTGGGTGTTTTTAAAGTAGAGGAAGGCCAGGAGCTCGAGCTAGCCGTAAAAACAGCAATCAAGCATGGCTACCGCAGTATCGACACAGCCGCTATTTATAACAACGAAGAAGGTGTTGGCCGTGGAATCCGTGCAGGTTTGCAGGAAGCGGGCATCACTCGAGAAGATCTTTTTGTTACCTCGAAAGTATGGAATGCGGATTTAGGGTATGAGTCCACGTTGGAAGCATATGAGACGAGCCTGAAAAAACTCGGGCTGGAATACCTGGACTTGTACCTCATTCACTGGCCGGTAGAAGGAAAGTTCAAAGAAGCATGGAGAGCATTGGAGACGCTGTACAAAAAAGGGTTGGTAAAAGCTATCGGGGTAAGCAATTTCCACGTTCATCATTTAGAGGAACTGCTTAAAGACGCTGAGATTAAGCCGATGGTGAACCAAGTGGAATTCCATCCGCGCCTGTCCCAAGATGAACTGCGTGCCTACTGCAAGGAGCAAGGGATTCAATTTGAAGCATGGTCTCCGCTTATGCAAGGACAGCTATTGGACAATCCAGTACTAAAAGGAATTGCGGAAAAATACGGGAAGTCCATTGCTCAAGTCATTATACGCTGGGATTTGCAAAATGGCGTTGTGACCATTCCAAAGTCGACCAAGGAGCATCGAATCGTCGAGAATGCATCCGTATTTGATTTCGAACTGTCGAAAGAAGATATGGAAATGATTCATGCGCTGAACCAAAATCACCGAGTTGGTCCAGACCCGGATAACTTTGATTTTTAATAGCTGACGGCATACAAAAAAACTCCTGAAATCATCAGGAGTTTTTTGCGTTGAGGAATAGGAATAGGAATCAAATGACTTCTGGCAACTGAATGTCGTCCATCGTTACCACACATTCAAATTGATTGGGGGAGTCGTGGTGAACATGCTCCTTGAGAATACCCATTTTCACGAAAAAGCGCAGGCTGGTGTAAACGGTTGAGAGTGTGATGTTTGGCATCTCGTTTTTTAAAGTATGGTAAACGTCTTTGGCTGTATAGTATTTCCGATTGCTAAGCATAAGAAGGAGTACGGCTCTTCTTTGGATGGTTAATCTTTTTCCTAGATGTTTTACTTGTTGTGTGACACTGACAATATGATGATCCATTACAGGTCACCCCGTTCTTAGATTATAATAATTACTATATTGTAATTATCCTTTTTATTTTGTGTGCAGTCAACTTTTTCTTTCCATATCTTATCCAGCTCTTGGCTTGAGCGTGCATGTTTCTGGGGGATGCGTAAATCTTACATAAGAGGGATAATGAAATAGGGGTTTTCTTTTCGACCAAAACATGGTAGTGTATGTGCGGATTTTGCTTACGTGATAATGTCAGGAGTGGAACCATGTGGCACGAAAAAGACGAACCGCAATCCAGATGAACAGTCCGCAGCGAAAAGTGCTCGAATATGGCATGCTGGTTCTAGGATCGCTAGTATTGGCAACTAGTTTCAATCTGTTTCTGAATCCAAACCAAATTGCTTCTGGAGGCGTTTCTGGACTTTCTACGATTTTGCATAACATGTTTGGTTTTTCTCCGGCAGTGGTGCAATGGGCAATGAATATTCCTTTGTTTCTATTAGGATTTAAACTTCTCGATCGGCAATACAGTTTGAAGGCGGCGGTTGGTTCGATTGTTCTCCCTTTGTGTGTTATGCTGACCAGCCACCTCCAGCCGTTAACTACGAATCTCCTGTTGGCGAGTATTTATGGGGGAATCGGGGTAGGGCTCGGGATCGGTATCGTGTTTCGGGGGAGAGGATCGACGGGGGGCTTTTCAATTGCTTCGCAGATCCTCCACAAATATTCAGGATTTAGCTTAGGTGCATGTGTAGCTGTGTTTGATGGACTAGTGATCTTGTTTGCAGGGATTGTATTCGATCCGGAAAAAGCATTGTATGCACTTATCGCATTGTTTGTGACCAGCAAGACGATTGATATTGTTCAGATGGGCTGGAATACCTCCAAAGTCGCTTATATCATTTCGAATGAAACAGATACGCTGAGAGAAACCATCTTGTATGATTTGGACCGTGGTGTCACTTTGTTGGATGGTGCTGGTGGATATACCGGAGACGCGCGTAAGGTACTCATGGCAGTTGTCAGCCAAAGTGAAGTGAGCAAGCTGAAAATCATGGTGCGCTCCGTGGACCCAGATGCATTCATTATTTTGTGCCCTGCTCAAGAAGTGTTGGGAGAGGGCTTTCGAGCAGGATAGTATAATAGAAGAAAAGAGCGGTGGGGAGTCGTTCCACTGCTCTTTTTTTTGTTCGATTTTTATTTTGAATGAAATTATTTCAGATTTTCTATTGCATTTAAAATTTATACGTGCTATATTAAATCTCGTGAGCGGGACACACACGAAACGCACACAACGAAAAATAAATCAAATGCCGGTGTAGCTCAATTGGTAGAGCACCTGACTTGTAATCAGGGGGTTGTGGGTTCAAGTCCTATCGCCGGCACCACTACACAATCTGTAGTTGGGTAATGAAATGAAGCGCTTGATAGCGCGAAATGCTCTTTGAAAACTGAACAGCGAAAGCGTTAATGAGTCTATCATTAAATGAT
>NZ_AKIX01000105.1:0-14383 GCF_000282075.1 Brevibacillus sp. BC25 | reverse complement strand
CCCCTGCCAGTGGCTCGCACCCAATAGCTCGGCTGCCTCCATCAACGAACGTGCCTGCATAGCAAGCAGGCTGTTGCGCGTTCCCTGATAAAGATACGGTAGCAAACCGACCAGATAGGCACCTGCTGTGATGATGACCATTGGAATTCCGTTTCCTGAATAAGTACGGATCAATCCGACCGCCATAATGACACCCGGAACGGCATAGGTCAGCATCACCAAAATCTGAACCAGCCTCTCCATCCTGGGAGCGTAGACGATAATGGAGAATACAGCAGGAACAATAATGACGACGGCAACGACAGTCGTCAGAAAGCTGAGCAGAAAAGAACGCCCGAATGCCTGCAAGAATCGGGGATCGGCATACAGCTCCGCAAACCATTTTCCTGTGAGTCCTTCTGGCAAAACCGTGCTGTTCCACTCGGTTGCCAGTGAGTAAAGGATGGTAGCAGCTACTGGCAAAAACAAATACAGCATGACCAACGCAAACGCCAAGGATGGCAAACTGATCCGCTTCAAGACAAATCCCTCCGAATCTTCCGCGTCAGCCACTCGTTCACGAGTAAGGCTCCGGCAAGCGTCAGGCCGAGCAGTACTGCGAGTGCGCTACCCAGCTCGGGTCTTGCAAAAATGTCGCCAGATACTAGCGCGCCAATTCGAATGGGCACCAGATTGTAGTTGCTCCCGGTGAGCGCGTAGGCAGAAGCATAGGCACCCATTGCATTGGCAAACAGAATACTGAATGTGCCGACGATGCCTGGAAGCAGTACTGGAAACCCGATTCTCAGCCAAAATTTCCAGGGACTTGCTCCAAGCAGCTCGGCCGCTTCCATCCATTGCTTTTGAATGGCGTTGTACAGGGGATACAAAAGCATTACCGCCAGGGGCAGTTGAAAATAAATATAAACAAGCGTCAAGCCGCTCCACGAATACAGAGTAAAGGACTGTCCAAAATCAATCCCCAGTTGCTTCGCGAGCAAAACAAACAATCCACTGTTTCCCAATAGGACAATGAAGGCAAAAGCGAGCGGAATCCCCGCAAAATTGGAGGTTAGATTGGTAATGACAAGCACTCGCTGTTGCAGAGACTGTGGGAAACGGGTAATCGCATAGGTGGCGAAAACAGCAACGACGATTCCAATGAGAGCAGACAGGAACGAGATGAGCACGCTGTTCTCAAAAGCCTGCAAGTAATACGGATTTGAAAAAATCTCACGATAGTGACTGATGGTAAAACCGCCGCCCCCCTCGGCCTGAAAGCTCCCTCCAATCATGGAAAGCAACGGGACGAGAAGAAACAGAGCGATCATTGCAAAGAACGGAATCGTCGTGACCCAAAACATACTGACAAATCGTTTCATCGCAAAAGCTCCTTTCTTAGAGGAAAAGACGCCCCCTTAGGGAGACGTCTTACTCAGCCCTCATACGTTCAATGGCTGCATCTCTTTCGAGGGGGAGATGCCAAGCAAATGGCAGGCAAGCGGAGCCACCTGCAATTGCGGAATTGCCTCCTCGCGAATACCCGGAGATATCAGGTTGCTGATGACAAACAAGGGGACGTCCCGGTCAGCGCTAGAAGTGCCACCATGATTTCCATCGGCTGTCATCCCGTGATCGGCTGTTACGATGATTTGATAACCCGCATCGATCCACGCAGGAAGCACATTTGCCAGTATCGAATCTGCCGCCAGAACGCGATTTCGATACTGCGCGGAATCGGCCGTATATTTATGTCCGTCATCATCGATATTCATGGAGTGGACGTAAAGAAAATCCGGATTGTATCCATTCAACAAAAAGTTGGCGTCAGCAAACAAGTGTGTATCCGGATAGTGATCCTCCCAGTAGAACATCCCGTTTTGAATCGGCTTGTCGGAGTTCAATTGGATTCGGTCGTGAAACGGATTGAATGGAGCCTTGTTATAAAGCTCGCTTACCCAGCCATAAGCCGCAGCAGCGTTGGACATTCCGTTTTTCCGGGTCAGGTAAAAGAGACTCTCCTGATGCGAAAGCCGAACCGTCTGATTGCTGGAAATGCCGTTCTTCCACACAGGAGTTCCCGTCAAAAGAACCTCGTACAAAGGACGAGACAGACTGGGTAATTCCGATCTCACCTGAAAGCGGGCTGCAATACCGTATTCGACCAGGTGATGCAGGTACCCCATGTGCGAGATGGCTGTGTCAAATCTCAATCCGTCGAGCACAATCATGGCGAGCTTGCTAGCGCACATGGATTAACACCTGCTCTTGCCATAGCTGCGGCAATTTTTTGGTTGTCTCTTCCCAAGCAGTCAAATCGCCCACCGGACGTGCGTTTTTATACATATCATCGGGGAGCAGCATGGCTTTAGCGGATTCATCCAGCTTGGCGTTAGCGCGAATTGGTCGTGCATAGCCGCGAGCCAAATTGGACTGTCCAGCGTCGGAGAGAATGTATTCACGAGCCAGCATGGCAGCGTGTGGGTGCTTGGCGTACTTGTTGATAACCGTAGCGTACCCGCTGCTGACTGATGCTTCCTCCGGGATGAGGACATCAAAGCGGTTTTTATCGATTTTGTTCCGATACCCGAGCGCGTTGAAGTCCCACAAGATTGCGACTTCGACCTCACCCTTTTCTAGATTAGCAAGGCTCGGATCGCTCGTACTGAGCCTCTTGTTTTTTGCCAACTCAGCGAAAAAGTCAATGCCAGGCTGGATATTTTTCTCATCTCCCCCATTAGCATAGGCGGCGGCCAGAACGGCAAACTGCGCCTGATTCGCTTTCATGACATCGCCGATCGCGATCTTGTAGCTTCCGTTTTTCAAATCTGCCCAGGTCTTGGGGGGATTTTGCACCTTTGTTTTGTCAGTGATAAAAGCCAGTGTTCCGGTATAGCCTAACAACCAATGTCCTTCATCATCTTTTGCCCAGTCGGGAATGTCGTTCCAGTAAGAGGTTTTGTAAGGAAGCGTCAGACCTTTTTGCTTGGCTAACGGTCCAAAAGCGATGCCTACGTCGCCGATATCTGCAGTAGCGTCTTCTTTTTCTGCTTCAAACTTAGCCAATTCTTCTGCGCTCGACATGTCGGTATCCGTATGCTTCAAGCCGTATTCCTTCCCGAGATTGCTCCAGGTCTCCCCCCAGTTTGCCCACGTGTCCGGCATACCCACGGAGTTGACTTCTCCCTCCTGCTTCGCTTTTTCCACGATTTGATCCAGGGTCAATTGCGACGTATCCAGAGAAGTGCCTGATTTCGTCTCGGTGGCACATCCCGCAAGCAGAAAAACGGATGTCATGACAACAACGGTTCGTTTCCAGCTTAGCTGGTTCCCTTTCATCTTTAAGGCCCCTTTTCGTTTTTATTTGTGTTTGATTTCTTGGTTTTTTCTAATCCAATCGTAAACAACCAAAATGAAACTGATATAAATGCGTTGTTAAAAAGCTATTAAGACTCTATGAAAAATAGAAGTGAACGCAAAAAGTGGCCCTCTGAATACCAGAGAACCACCTAGTCCTTCGTTTTTCCTCTTTAATTGTGTGCAAATTGTTCCTCTTCCGTCGACCCGCTGAGTGCAGTCGTAGAGGAATTGCCTCCAGAGATAACTTGCGCAATCTCATCGAAATACCCGGTACCGACTTCGCGCTGATGACGAGTGGCTGTATAGCCATGTACTTCGCTGGCAAACTCAGCCTGCTGCAATTCAGAGTAGGCAGCCATTCCGCGGTCACGATAGCCACGCGCCAGTTCAAACATGCTGTAATTCAGGGAGTGGAAGCCAGCGAGCGTGACAAATTGGAACTTGTAGCCCATCTCGCCGATCTCTTCTTGGAAGCGAGCGATGGTCTGTTCATCCAGCTTCTTTTTCCAGTTGAAAGAAGGAGAGCAATTGTAGGCTAACAGCTTGCCAGGGTATTTTGCATGAATCGCTTCTGCAAAACGGCGTGCTTCCTCCAAATTCGGCTCAGAAGTCTCGCACCAGATCAAATCTGCATAGGGAGCATACGCCAGTCCGCGGGCAATCGCTGCATCCAATCCGCCGCGTAGACGGAAGAATCCTTCTGCTGTTCGTTCACCCGACAGGAATGGTTTATCCTGCTCGTCGATATCGCTAGTGATCAGGAAAGCGCCATTGGCATCGGTACGTGCCACGATAATGGTCGGGACTCCCATCACATCTGCCGCAAATCGGGCAGAAATCAGATTACGTACAGCCGCCTGCGTCGGAATGAGTACCTTTCCGCCCATATGGCCGCATTTTTTCTCGGAAGCCAGCTGGTCTTCAAAATGCACTCCTGCTGCACCCGCTTCAATCATACCCTTCATCAATTCGAAGACGTTCAGTGGCCCACCAAAGCCCGCTTCTGCGTCCGCTACGATCGGAGCAAACCAATTCGTCTCTGTACCACCCTCTGATTGATCGATCTGATCAGCCCGTTGCAATGCCTGATTAATTCTTTTTACGACTTGGGGAACACTGTTTGCCGGGTAGAGGCTTTGATCAGGATACATCTGACCAGACAGATTGGCATCGGCCGCTACCTGCCAGCCACTCAAATAAATCGCTTTTAATCCTGCCTTTACCTGCTGAATCGCTTGATTCCCGGTCAAAGCCCCCAACGCTTTAATATGGTGCTCGGTATGCAAGAGGCTCCACAGACGCTCTGCCCCTAGATGAGCCAGCGTATGCTCGATTTGTACGGAACCGCGCAGACGAACGACATCTTCTGCCGTATACGGGCGTGTTATTCCTTGAAAACGCTCGCCTTGCCAGCTTTGCTCCACCTGTTGAATCGCTTCTTGCTTGTTTACTTTCGTCATTTTCATTTCCCCCACTCTTTTTATTTTTACAAATAGCGATAACCCGGTACTGTTAGGAAGTCTTCGAAATCTTCTGTCGTTACCAATTGCAAGAATAGATCACCAGCAATCGGATACTTGCTGTTGTCATACCTCTCTTGGCCGATTGCTTGCTTGATCGCTTGCAGCTCCTCACTCAGCCACTGCTTAACCAAGCCTTCCGTCACCTTTTTACCATCCTGCAAGAGTCCGTGACGGTGACGCATCCATTGCCAGACTTGTGCCCGCGAAATTTCTGCTGTAGCTGCATCCTCCATCAGATTGTTGATCGGAACGGCCCCAGAGCCTCGCAACCATGCCTCGATGTACTGCAAGCCTACGCTAATGTTCGTACGGACACCCGCTTCTGTAATCGTGCCCTCTGGGACTGCCAGAAGATGCTTAGCAGATACGTCTACGTCTTCACGTTTGTACCAGATTTGGTTCGGCTCTCTCATCAAGCGATCGAACACTTCCATGGCTACCGGCACTAGCCCAGGGTGAGCAACCCAAGTCCCATCATGTCCATCGTACGCTTCCCGCTCTTTGTCAGCGCGAACTTTGGCGATGGCTTCTGCATTTTGTACCGGGTCATTTTTCACCGGAATTTGTGCAGCCATTCCACCAATGCAAGGCGCCATCCGTTTATGGCAAGTCTTCACGGCCAGCGTGGTATATGCTTTCATGAACGGAACTGTCATGGTTACTTGCGCACGATCCGGTGTAATGACATCTGGCTGATTCCGCAGCTTTTTGATATAGCTGAAAATGTAATCCCAACGCCCGCAATTCAGTCCTGCACTATGCTCGCGCAGCTCGTACAGAATCTCATCCATCTCAAAAGCTGCGAGAATCGTTTCGATCAATACTGTCGCGCGAATTGTGCCGCGTGGAATATTTAATTCATCCTGCGCAAAAAGGAAGACGTCGTTCCAAAGGCGGGCCTCCAAATGGCTCTCCAGTTTCGGTAAGTAGAAATACGGTGCTGTCTGATTCGCGATAAGAGCATCTACGTTGTGGTAAAAGTAAAGTCCGAAGTCAAGCAGACTGCCGGAAATCGGTTTTTGATCGAGGAGGATGTGTTTTTCTTCAAGATGCCAGCCACGAGGACGCACGATCAGAACCGCCGTCTTTTCATTGAGGGCGTATGATTTGCCTTCCGGACTGATGTAAGAGATGTTGCGGCGTACCGCATCCTTCATGTTGATTTGGCCTTGGATGGTGTTCTCCCAGGTCGGTGAGTTCGCGTCCTCAAAATCAGCCATGAAAAGCCGAGCACCCGAGTTCAGTGCATTGATGACCATTTTCCGATCACCCGAAGGTCCCGTAATCTCCACCCGTCTGTCTTGCAAATCTTTGGGCAATGGAGCAACAGTCCATTCTCCTTTACGAATGTCCGCTGTTTCCTGTAGAAAATCGGGCAGCTGACCTGCATCGATTTGCAATTGGCGCTCCACGCGTTTAGCCAACAATTGTTGGCGTCTGTCTCCAAACCTTTGCTCCAGCTTCATCACAAATTGAATCGCTTCTGGTGTCAGGATATCTTGATAACCAGGGTGCATCTCACCGGAAATCTGCACCTCTAGCGGATATGGATTCGTTGGTACAGTATTCAAAACAGCTCCTCCTCCCTCACTCCAAAGTTATTATGATACAGATTGATAAAATGTTTTTTATTATATAACAGTAGTGGCAAAAAAATGTCCTTACTCCTGATTCCCGCTGCCACTACAATGGCTGCAGCATACATGTCCGTCTCCCAAGCAATTGTGGCAAGCCGCTCCGTTGGCATCACGACCAACGCCTCCACATCTTGGGCAATTTTGTTCTCCGTTTCCTTCACACCGATAGCAGTCCATTCTCCATTCCTCCATTTCTGTATTAAAACAATATTCTTAAAATTTGTTTTTATTATATAACAGAGATTAGTACAGTGCAACACGTTTTTTAAAAAATTCCACCTGTATTAGTACACAATATAAAACAGCCCTTGACCCGCTATGGATCAAGAGCTGCTTTCCAAATCTCTCGCTTATTACTTTTGTGCGATCTTGTCTACTCCGCCCATGTACGGACGAAGAACTTCTGGAATCACGATTGCTCCGTCTGCATCTTGGTAGTTTTCCAAGATCGCTGCTACTGTACGTCCAATCGCCAAACCAGAACCATTCAATGTATGCACGAATTCTGGCTTCGATTTTGTATCGCGACGGAAACGGATATTGGCACGGCGCGCTTGGAAATCTTCAAAGTTCGAGCAAGACGAGATTTCACGGTATGTGCCGCCGCTTGGAATCCAAACTTCCAGGTCGAATTTCTTCGCAGCCGTAAATCCTAGATCGCCTGTGCACATGCTCAGGACACGGTATGGCAGACCAAGCAGTTGAAGCACCTTCTCAGCGTTTTTCACCAGTTTGTCGAGTTCGTCATAAGACTCTTCTGGTTTCACGAATTTCACCAGCTCAACTTTGTTGAATTGATGCTGACGAATCAACCCACGCGTATCACGACCAGCAGAACCCGCTTCCGAACGGAAACATGCGCTGAAAGCAGTGTAGTAGCGAGGGAGATCCGCTCCATCCATGATTTCATCACGATGCATATTGGTGACTGGCACCTCTGCAGTTGGAATCAGGAAGTAATCTGGTCCCTCGATTTTGAATGCATCCTCTTCAAACTTAGGCAATTGGCCCGTTCCCGTCATACTCGTACGGTTGACGATATACGGTGGGATCACTTCTTCATAGCCATGTTCATTCGAGTGCAGATCCATCATGAAGTTCATCAGTGCGCGCTCCAGACGTGCGCCCAAGCCTTTATAGAAAACAAAACGGCTTCCTGTTACTTTTCCCGCCGTTTCAAAATCGAGAATGCCTGCTTGGCTAGCCAGCTCCCAGTGAGGCTTAATCTCGAAGTCAAATGCACGTGGCTCTCCCCATGTCCAGGCAATCACGTTATCGTCTTCTGTCGTACCGATCGGCGTGCTTTCGTGCGGCAGGTTCGGGAGGCTCAGCAAAATGAACTCCAGCTGCTCATCCAATTGACGCAGCTCTTCATCCAAAGCCTTGATGCGCTCATTTACTTCTTTCATTTCAGCGATCAGATGGTCTGCATTTTCCTTATTTCGTTTCATAACCGCTACTTGCTCGGATACCGTGTTACGCTTATTTTTCAGCGCTTCTGCTTCTTGGATGACTTCGCGACGCTTTTCATCTACTTCTACGAATTGATCCAACGCAGAAATATCTTCATTGCGGTGAGCCAAACGGCGTTTTACTTCTTCCAAATCCTGGCGTAATACTTTTACGTCCAACATGTGTAAATCCCTCCGAATCGTATTGAAAAAAAACAAAAAACACCCGTCCCCTGGTAAGGGACGAGTGTTGTATACCCGCGTTGCCACCCTCGTTGACACATGCAGCAATCCTTCATGCATATGCCCACTCTTCCGTCATAACGGGACGGTTCCGGACAAAGTTGTTGTTCCTTTGCCACTCCGAGATGGATTCCTTCACATCACCGGATCGGTTCGCACCTACCACCGACTCTCTAGGCCTGGCTCTTGTGAAGTACTTGTTCTCATCATCGCATTCTTATTCATGAATACTATTATTGTTAACTGTACTACAGGATCTATACGTATGTAAAGAGTAGCCCGCCTCGATCTTTTCAGAAAAAAAGAAGATCGGCGCCTTTTTTACGGCCGATCTTCCAGTATGACAGCTAGCTAGCTTCTGTATTCCTTGACCATGTCGAGGAAGTATTTGTGCAGTCTTGTATCTTCGGTCAATTCTGGGTGAAAGGCTGCTGCCAAATAGTGACCGCTCCGGGCGACAACAATCTTGTCTTCGTGCTTGGCCAAGACTTGACCGTTCTCTCCCACTTCCATGATATATGGTGCTCTGATGAACACTGCCGGGTAATCTGCCGCCACACCCGCAACAGGCATCAAGGCTTCAAAGCTCTCCTTTTGGCGACCAAAAGCATTCCGCTCGACTTTGATCTCCATCAACCCTAAATGGCAATCGTCTTGTCCTTGAATCCGTTTGGCCAGTAGAATCGCTCCTGCGCAAGTTCCGAAGATCGGCTTGTTCACCTTACCGAACTCTTGAACCGCCTCCATGAATCCGTACTTGTGCATCAGCTTGCTAATCGTGGTGCTTTCTCCGCCGGGAATGACCAGCCCGTCGAGGTCATCCAGTTCTTCTACTTTTTTGACCGGGACAGCTGTGGCACCAACCTCTTCTAGCATTCGCACATGTTCTGCTACAGCTCCTTGTAGAGCGAGTACGCCGATTTTCATGCTACTCACCTTACCAGCCGCGCTCTTGCATGCGATCAGCTTCACGAATCTTGGAGATTTCGATTCCTGGCATTGCCGTCCCCAAGCCTTTGGATACGCGAGCAATCAGTTCGTAATCCGTGTAGTGGGTGGTCGCTTCCACAATCGCGCGAGCAAACTTCTCTGGATTCTCTGATTTAAAGATACCAGAGCCTACAAACACGCCATCGGAGCCCAATTGCATCATCAGGGCAGCATCTGCTGGTGTTGCTACTCCACCTGCTGCGAAGTTTACGACTGGCAGCTTACCTGTTTTGTGTACCTCTTCAAGCAGTTCGTATGGGGCACCCAGGTTTTTGGCTTCCGCCATCAGTTCATCGTAGGACATGGCTTGCACTTTGCGGATTTGGGACATCATCGTGCGCATATGACGAACAGCCTCTACAATGTTTCCGGTTCCTGGTTCACCTTTTGTGCGGATCATGGATGCACCTTCCCCGATACGACGGAGAGCTTCACCCAGATCACGGGCGCCACATACAAACGGTACCGTGAACTCTTTTTTATTGATATGGTACAAGTCATCTGCTGGAGTGAGTACTTCACTCTCATCGAGATAATCTACACCCAGAGACTCGAGAACACGCGCTTCAACAAAATGACCGATACGAGCTTTTGCCATAACAGGGATCGAAACAGAATTCAGTACTTCCTCTACAATGCTAAGGTCAGCCATACGCGCAACTCCACCAGCTGCACGAATGTCAGACGGTACACGCTCCAAAGCCATTACAGCAACAGCACCCGCTGCTTCTGCAATTTTCGCTTGTTCAGCATTTACGACGTCCATAATAACGCCGCCTTTTTGCATTTCAGCCATACCTCTTTTAACGCGGGATGTTCCTACTTGTACCATTACAAATACCCCCTACATCATGAGTCAGAACCGAAACTGTTATGTGGTGTTATGGTTCCTGTTACCGTCATTGTAAACGATAGATGTAGGGGAAAACAATAGTTATTTAATTTCCTGTTCCACTGCTAAATAAATTGCTGAAAAACTCTATGATGCTACGGAAGAACAGACGAATCCAGCTGGCTTCCTCTACTGCCTGTCCTGCTACGATATCCACGCCTGCTTTTGCTGCGTCTTCAGGCTGCAAGTAATCCGTTTCCTTCGTACCTTCTTCTTTCAAGACGATCTTACCGACAACTTGTCCTTGCGTAATCGGTGCAGTTAGCTCCTGGAAGGTAACCGTTGGTGTGTATTTTGCTTCCGTACCGGTTTTTGTGATCATGTTTACTTCGCTGCCTGTAACAACTGGTACAGTTACCTCTACACCGTTTTTCACAGGAGCTGTTTCAAATCCTTTGACTGGTACATTCTTGTCCATTTGTTTTGTGAGTTTGAAATTGCCAAAACCGTAGTCAAACAGTTTTCTCGTCTCAGCAAAACGCTTTGTCTCGGTGCTTGCATTCATCACAACGCTAATCAAACGCATGTTGTCGCGAACAGCCGTACCTGTAAAACAATAACCTGCTGCATTTGTATGCCCCGTTTTTAATCCATCTACACCTGGGTAATAGCTAATCAGACTAGGCAGCATCCAGTTATAGTTTTTCTTGCTCCACTCATTCGGTGTACCTGTACGGAAGCTGAAGATTGGTTTTTTGGAAGTCTCCAACGCATCCGGGAAATCGTGAATCAGAGCACGGGCAAGGATCGCTGAATCACGAGCAGACATCAAGTTCTCTGTTTGTTCGGTCTGAACAGAGTATGGACCCAACTCATTGGCTGGCAAACCAGTAGAAGTGACGAACGAAGTATTTTTCATACCAAGCTCTGCTGCCTTTTTGTTCATCAGTTCAACAAAGGCTGGCTCACTGCCTGCGATCTTCTCAGCCAAAAGTACAGTAGCGTCATTGGCCGATACGATTGCCATCGCTTCGTACAATTGTTTAACCGTAAAGGATTCGCCTAAATTCAAATACACACCAGACGAATCTGAAATTTTCG
Organism: Brevibacillus sp. BC25; assembly: GCF_000282075.1. Taxonomy (NCBI): domain Bacteria; kingdom Bacillati; phylum Bacillota; class Bacilli; order Caryophanales; family Paenibacillaceae; genus Brevibacillus; species Brevibacillus sp. BC25. The sequence goes on along the minus strand of NZ_AKIX01000105.1, from coordinate 3,267 downwards.
CGATATAAAAAGCATACTCACTTACCGGGACAACATCATCCCATTTAATTTTCTTTTGTTTGATGGCTTCCTGAACCAGGTATTCAGACATGATTTTACTCATACTAGCTACCGGAAGTGCTACGTCAGGATCTTTACTATAGAGAACCCTTCCCGTCGATGCCTCAACAAGAATGGCAGACTTCGCTTCCAGTTGTAAATTCGCTTGAGATGCTACAGGGGCAGCTTCCACCTTTGAAACCATTCCTCCCATTGCTGTAGCAAAAACAGCGACCGAAAGGAACAGACCTGTCAATCGCTTTGTCCATGTCTTTCGCTTCATGTAATCTCTCACTCTCCTATTTCTGTCGATTTCATTCTTTTATGAAACAAGCACACAATTGTAAGTGTACCATAGGTTGCAGGGTGGCTTGAAGCGAGATTCCTCCTATTTCCACATGTTAGTAGCTAGTAAAAATCCCCTCTCTTTTTAAAAGAAAGGGGACGTAGGTCTTACGCACTATTTTTTACTTAGGAAATCGAGTAGTTAGGTGATTCTTTGGTAATTTGTACATCGTGTGGGTGGCTCTCACGCAAACCAGCGCCGGTAATGCGGACGAACTGGGAGTTTTGAATCAAATCTTCGATGTTCTTCGCCCCGCAGTATCCCATACCTGCACGCAGTCCACCAATCAACTGATAAGTAACATCCGCCAATGGGCCTTTGTAAGGAACACGGCCTTCGATCCCTTCCGGAACGAGCTTCTGTGCGTCCTCTTGGAAGTAACGGTCCTTACTGCCGGCTTTCATCGCGCCAATCGATCCCATTCCGCGATATACCTTGAAACGACGACCTTGGAAAATCTCGAATTCGCCTGGGCTTTCTTCTGTACCGGCGAACAGACTGCCGATCATGATCACAGAAGCACCTGCACCAATTGCTTTTGGCAAATCACCGGAGTATTTAATGCCGCCGTCGGCAATAATTGGAATATTGTACTCTCGCGCTACTTGTGCACAATCGTGAATCGCTGTAATTTGAGGAACACCGATACCTGCTACGACACGAGTTGTACAAATGGAACCAGGACCGATACCAACCTTCACCACAGATGCCCCAGCTTCGATCAGATCGCGAGTAGCTTGTCCAGTTGCAACGTTTCCTGCGACGATTGTGAGCGTTGGGTATTCTTTGCGAACTGCTTTTACCGTTTCAAGTACGCCTTTGGAATGCCCATGAGCGGTATCGATCACCAATACGTCCACGCCAGCTTGTACCAGTGCAGCTGTGCGCTCAAACGTATCAGCAGATACCCCAACAGCAGCACCACACAGCAAGCGGCCTTGTTTATCTTTTGCTGCATGCGGGTATTGGATAGCCTTTTCAATATCTTTGATCGTAATGAGTCCACGCAGAGTGTAGTTCTCATCCACCAACGGAAGCTTTTCGATCTTGTGTTGTTGCAAAATCAATTCTGCCTGTTGCAATGTTGTACCGACAGGAGCCGTCACTAGGTTTTCCTTGGTCATAACCTCTTTGATCTTGATGGAGAAGTCATGTACAAAGCGCAGATCGCGGTTGGTGAGAATTCCGATCAGCTTTTGATTGTCATCGACAATCGGAACACCGGAGATACGATATTTACCCATGAGAGCATTCGCTTCTTCGACGGTATGCTCTTGGGACAAAGAGAACGGATTGGTAATAACGCCACTTTCAGAGCGTTTTACACGATCTACTTCGCTTGCTTGTTGCTCGATGGACATGTTTTTATGGACAATCCCGATACCACCTTGGCGAGCCATGGCGATTGCAAGTCCAGACTCCGTTACGGTGTCCATACCAGCACTGATCAGAGGAATATTCAGCTTCACATTCTCACTCAATTGTACTCGTAGATCAACATCCCTTGGCAAAACTTCAGATTTTGCTGGAATGAGCAATACATCGTCAAACGTTAAGCCCTCTTTAACAAATTTGTCTTCCCGCACAGTTGAAAGCTCCTCTCGGCGAATGGTTTAAGACAGTTTAACAAACGGCTTAATTTACTGTCAAGAAATGAGTATATCGTTCGGTTATAGATTCAATTAGACAGATAAATCAAAAAACATTTTAGGAAACTTAACCATATTACGAAAATTGGTAAAGGTGGGTAACATGGATAACGCTTGGAAAACATTACGCTATTTTGAGACAGAACCAACTGCACGTAAATATTTGGCTGCCTGCTATCACGACTTGGGTGTTGAGCATGCGGAGCGACTAGCTTTTCAACAAAGCTCGCGTTTCCTGTTTCTCTGGAGACAAGCCAGACATTTTTATTCCACTTCCGCTGTTTCCGACTTGTCCATCCAGCCATTGCTGCTGTTTTATGGCTGCTCTCACTTGTTGAAGGCGATGTTATTGACTCGTGATCCGTATTATCCCCAAAACAGTCGTGTGCTTCAACATGGTGTCACAACACGAAAGCTTAAACGAAACGCCTATATGCTAATAGAAGACGAAGTTCGTCCACAAAAGGAAGGGTTCTTTGCGCAATTAGCTCTCGCATTCCAGCTCGCGCCGTTACAAGACCGCTATTCAGTCCATGACTTATTTTCATCCATCCCCAGCGTCAGCGATAGTTACGGAATTGCTACGGATAAACCGCGTAACTGGTTAACGCTAAAGATTGAGCATATAAGTCAGGATGATTTGGTTCGCATTACCTTTCCTAAAAGAACGGACGGGCCATTGTCCTATTCAACTGAAACCTTCATCCAGTACATTCGCAGGCTGGCTCCATCTATTTGTAACTTGGAAAAACTCACCTCGGTAAATAATAAAAACATAAAGGAACTGACCCTTCCTCAGTGTGCCCTGTCTGAACTGGATCAACACCCGTTATTTCGTTTGCATCAGAACGTCCTCTTCTTTTGGAATGGTTCTGCTTCTTCTCTTCCTCTTCCCGAATGGGCCAGTCATTACTTGCTGCTTTATTTACTCAGCATGCTTTGCCGCTATGAAACGGAATGGTGGGGAGAGCTAACGATGTCTCACGGACTTGTTGAGCGATATTTGGTTGAACATTTTTTGGACAATCACATGGATACCTTTCCCTCGGTTATTCGAAGGCATTTTCACCGAAATCACCGGATGCCCCTTCCCTCTCTGCCCTCGGATCTATATTAGTTTCTCTGCTAACGCCTTATCTACACGAAAAAACCTTCCTGCCATCATCAGCAAGAAGGTTTCTTTTATTCCCTGAAAACTGGATCTGCATGATCAGTTGCTAAATGTGTGGATAA
>NZ_AKIX01000104.1:0-23142 GCF_000282075.1 Brevibacillus sp. BC25 | reverse complement strand
CCCGTTTTCATCTCCGGAGATGACACCTGCCGCCTGTAGCGAGCGGATTTGCTCTATCGCATAGCTGTTTGCGATATCTTTTAAATTTTTCGTCGATGCTGTGGATGCGGGGACTCCTATGGCAAAAGAGAGACCGTACACCAAAAAAGCAAAGGAGACTAACCAGATATGTATGTTTTGTTTTTTCATCATACATCCAGTATAAGGAGAGAGAACCATTCTTTCATTGGTTAGATATTGGTAGAAACCTTACAGGGGTGCCCGAACTCTTTTTCTGGGAATGCGATATGATATGATGAGGAATAAGAATAGAGAGAATGAAGCGAGGCGGAGAGAAATGGTAGACGTACTGATTGTAGGCGGTGGGCCTTGTGGACTGGCAGCGGCAATTGCCTGCAAGCGAGCTGGACTTGATCCTATCGTTATTGAAAAAGGGTCGCTTGTCCATTCGATTTATCGCTACCCAACCTATATGATTTTTCATAGCACACCTGATTTACTGGAGATCGGGGGCGTCCCTTTTGCAACGGCGAACGACAAGCCGAGCAGACAGGAGGCACTCAATTACTATCGACTGGTAGCAGCGCGAGAAAAATTGCGCGTGAACGTATATGAAACGGTGACGGAAGCGAAGAAGACGCCAGTTGGCTTTCAAGTCATGACAACGGACCGATTCGCCAATAAACATACGTACGAAGCGAAAAACTTGGTGATTGCCACAGGTTACTTTGACAATCCGAATCGGCTGGATGTACCAGGCGAGGAGTTGCCGAAGGTTTCGTCCTTCTATAAGGAAGCACATCCGTATACTGGGCTAAAAGTAGCGGTAGTAGGGGGTAACAACTCTGCCGTAGACGCGGCAATGGAGCTGGAGCGGGCAGGAGCAGAAGTAACGGTGATTTGCCGCCGAACGGAGCTATCTGACAAGGTCAAGGCATGGACAAGGCCTGTTTTTGAGAGTCTGATCAAAAAAGGACGCATCCATATGCTGTTCGATGCAACAGTCGAGAGCATTGAGGAGCGTTCCATCAGGGTGAAAACAGGGGGGGAGGTCATTACGCTTGCCAATGACCATGTGTTTTCTTTGATTGGATACCGTCCGGATCGTACATTCCTTCATTCGTTAGGGGTTATGATTGAAGAGGAAACGGGAATCCCTGCGCATCATCCTGAGACGATGGCGACGAACATTCCAGGTCTCTATATAGCAGGAGTTATTGCGGCGGGCCATCACGCAAACGCCATTTTTATTGAAAATGGAAGGTTTCACGGTGAAGGTATCGCCCGCCACATTGTCTCTCAAATGGAGCAGTAGCTGCTAGTGATTAGAACTGCCACTCCAATTGTCTGCCTCCGATGAGGTGGTAGTGCAGATGGAAGACGGTTTGTTGTCCGTGTTTGCCAATGTTGGTCACGATACGGAAGCCATCCTCGTTCACGCCCATTGTCTCTGCTACTTTTTGCAGTGACAGATGAAGGTGCCCGATCAGCTCCTTGTCCTCAGGCTCGATAGCCAGAACGGATTGAATATGCTTTTTTGGAATCATCAGGACGTGTACAGGGGCAACAGGGTTAATGTCGTGAAAAGCCAATACATGCTCGTCCTCATATACTTTTTTAGACGGAATGTCTCCGTTTACAATTTTGCAAAATAGGCAGTCCATGGCTATACATCCTTTCTAAAATGATAGATAAAGCCTACTTCGTCATGCGAGTAGGCTTTCCCTGTTTTTTACTCTGGAAAAGTCTGTTTTAAAAACTGAAGAACCTCACGCCAAGAGTGCTCGGATGCGTAGGCGTTATTTTTTGGCGTACCACCATTGAGCTGTGTGCGGGTAGTCGGTATGTATGGAAAACGGATCCCATGTCCTGTATCCGCGTAACGCAAATGCACCACTGAATGAGCAAACTGATAATCCTTCAACCGTTGTACCATTTGCTCGCAATGCTCTGCTGCTGGCCACCAGTGATCGTCATCCGAGGAGAGGAAGAGGATCGGGCCATTGATATTTTCCACCGGAATTTCGGCATCTTCTAACCACTCACAAGCAGCCCACGCTTCGGCATGGATATGATCGATACGTTGACCTGCGTCGAGTCGCTCCTGTGAGACTTTTGACTGCTCCTCTGTCCATGGCACGAATGGCAGAGGCTCTCCTTGAAACGACCAAGAGGATTGCGGGGAGAACGTGTCTGAACCAGCGAATGCCTTATCCGTCCCGATAGTAACAGTAGAGCTGGGACTCGAAGCAATGACAGTATGCACGTGTTGATCGATCGATGCCGTGACTAATGCCAATTCTGCTCCTTTGGAACGTCCGAATAACGTAATTTTATCAGGATGTACGGAGGGCTGTTGCTGTAACCAATGAATGGCGCGTTGAACATATTCGATCGGGATCTGGCGAATATCGTCAGGAAGATCGTTACATTGGAAGTAAGCGAGTGCTAGCGCCGGATAGCCGTGAGAGGCGAACAAAGCAGCGAATTGTGAGCAGGAACCAATTCCGCCTTCGCTTCCACCTAGTACGACAATGGCGGGTCTTTGCTCTGTGTGGGGTTTTGAAAAATACAGACCTACTAGACCATAGTCTGTCACTTTCTGTATCGATACGTCGCGGGAGACAAAAATACGTTTCACGACTGCTTTCGCTACGGGCTTATCGTAGACTTCTGCCGTTAATTCTATCTCGGTGGAGCGTGGGGTGAACTGAAAGTCGTCCAGAGAATAAGCATGATAAAAACGCATGGTCTGTACATTCATAGACCAGAACAACCCCATCGGATCAATTCCTTCATAAGTACCAAACAAGGGGGCTTGAGAAACCAAGTCGACTGAGCCATTTTCGTCCGCTTGAAAGATGGCATGTGATGATGCAGTCAAATCTCCACCAGGCAACCCATTTTTTAGCGTAGCATGAAGGGTGATTAATTGATTCGGGACAAACCCGCTAAGTGTAATATGGACGGGAACATCTATCAAGGCTGTAGCAGGCGTAACTTCAATTTGTGGAAGCATCATTTTTGTCAACACTCCTTCCAGATTACGGGAACACTTGACACAGTCATTATAGTAGAATGAATAAAAGTTCGACGTGACGAAATGTGACGGTATGGTTAACTTGACTTCTCGCATGAGGTGTAACTATAATCATTACAACGAAAGGGTGACAACGTATGAAAATCAGCAGCCGTTTCTCCATTGCGGTCCACATCTTATCACTGCTTTCCATTGATTCTAATTCGCATTGCACTTCCGAATGGATCGCAGGTAGTGTGAATACGAATCCGGTCGTGATCCGACGTGTGCTGGGGCTGTTGAAGAAGGCTGGGCTCGTGAAGGTACGTGCCGGAGCTGGCGGAGCTTCTCTCGCCAAGGAACTGGATCAAATCACGCTTCTAGAGATTTACCGTGCAGTCGATGTCGTGGAAGAAGGGCAACTTTTTCACATCCATGAGCAACCGAATCCCGATTGTCCAGTGGGAGCGAATATACAGTTTGTGCTGGAGTTGATTTTGACTCGTGCGCAGTATGCCATGGAGGAGATTTTGGGCGGAGTGAAAATGTCCGAGCTCGTAGATAACCTACGTCAAAAAATAACCGAAAAAGCGCAGTAAGAACAAAAATGCCCTTGCGTAAGCGAGGGCATTTTTGCGAGGAAGGAGTGCCAGCAACAATGCTTGCACAGCTCATCCGGACTGGCGGGCTATTTTCTTCTCCTTCCACCTGTCTTTCTTCCATTGTGGCCTCATGAGAAAAAATCCTAACACGATTGCGATAGCGAAGAAGATGGCGAAGAATCGGAAACCGTTGTTCGTTGCATAGATCAAGTCACTCTTCGATTGTGCGATCTCTCCAGCTCCCGTTTCAGAAAATAGCGGCAAGACGGATGACGACTTGACGCTTAGCTGAACGACTACCAATGAAAGAGCTTGACTTATTGCCCGACACATTTCGTAGACGGTCCAGAACATGCCAGAAGCAGAGCCAGCGCGCTCTTGCGGAGCAGCAGATAGAACTGCTTTCGCGAGCGACGGCCAGGACAGACCAGTGGCGGCGGATATGATAAGAAGCGGGATAATCACAGCCATGCTCGATAACTGAGAACCAAGTTGTCCAAGTAGCAATAGGGCTGAGCCTATTAGAAATGATCCTAACAGAATCATGCGACCGGGGCCAAAACGGTCGGCAAGTTTACCGCCAAAGGGGGCCGTGAAGAGTTGGGGAATAGATAATGGGATCAATAACAATCCCGCTTCTAACGGGCTTAAGCGATGTGCCCCTTGCAGATATAGCATCAGGAGAATGGTGACGGCGAAGTAACCAATGCAATAACTCATTGTGATTCCAAGACCAATCGAATAGTTTCGATAGGTGAAAAGGCTTAGAGGAAAAAGTGGATGCCTGACACGTAGCTCGATGAGTACGAATGCTATCCAAAAAAGTAGAGCGGTTGCAAAGAGGCTAAGTGTGTGTACCGATGTCCAACCCCAAGACTGCCCCTCAGATAGTGCGACAAGCAGAGCGACTAACCCTGATCCAAAGGTCAAAATGCCCGGCCAGTCAGTCTTGCCCTTTTCGATTGGTGGCGTGTTTTTGAGAACCAGGAGGCCAGCGATCAAGCCAATGACTCCAACGGGGACAGCTACAAAAAAGATGGATCGCCATCCGAAACCACCGATAAGCGCGCCTCCGATCACCGGACCGATGAGTGATCCCGTCACCCATGATATGTTGTTTATTCCGAGAGCGATTCCGAGCTGATTGGGTGGGAATGTCCGTATGAGGATTGGTGTTGCTGATGCCATTGCCATCGCAGCACCAGTCCCCTGAAGGAGTCGTGCACCGATCAGTGTTGCGCCTGAGTTCGCAAGACCGCAAAGCGCAGTGGAAATCGTGAACAAGGCGAGTCCCCATAAAAAAATGCGCTTGGTTCCGAGCATATCCGACCAACGCCCAGCTGGAAGCAAAAATAATGTGCTCATGATGTAGAACGCGGTAATCGTCCACATACCAATGTTGATCGGAATGCGCAAATCTTCCATGATAGAAGGAAGACCGATAACCACAATCGTCGCGTCTAAGTTGGTAATGAACGAAACAAGCGTGACCACAGATAAAACAGCCCATTTATTCGATTGTACAGGTGTCAATTTGTACACTCCTTTGCTTATTCATCCATGATCCACTTGCTGGATTTTTCTCGAATCCGAGTCAAATGGGGCGGGTGTTTCCTTTTCATGATGAAGCAGCCAGCGTTTACGTGAAAGTCCTCCTCCGTACCCACCCAAATCACCATTGGAGTTGATGACACGGTGACAAGGAATGACAATCGCTAACTGATTCGCACCATTTGCTTGAGCGACAGCACGAAAGGCGCTTGGTTTCCCAATAGCTGCTGCAACATCGGAATAGGATGAAGTTTGACCGGGGGGGATCGTTTGTAAATGCTCCCAGACCATTCTTTGAAAAGGCGATCCGCACAGAAACAAAGGCGTTGCAAATTCTGTTAACTTTCCGTCAAAATACTCCTCTAACTCACGTTCAATTGAACGGATTGGCGCTGTGGAACCAGGGATAATCGCTGACTTCGTTCTTTGTCTAATACGTTCAACTTCTCGTTCCAAGCCGCGGCGATCAATGAATTCAAGTAGATATAGCGCTTCTTCATCTGCGATAGCTATCATGGGACCGAGTCGCGTATCCAGCCACGATGCCTTTAAGACATGATGATCTCCAAGAAGAGTAGGGGCTGCCCCCATAATTCGTGAAAATGCGTCTCGAAAACCACTGCTGGACTCGTACCCGGTGGATAGTTGGGCATCGATGATTGCTTTTCCTTCTCTGATTTCTTTTAGCGCAATCCCCATCCGTCGCGCCCTTGCATATTCGACGAACGTCATGCCAAAGCGCTTTTTGAATTGGCGGCGCGCTGTTGCAGCGTCCACGGATAATCTTTGAAAGTCTTTTTCCGTCCAGCGCTGCTCGGGGTTCTCTTCTACAGCGTTTACTAGCAGACGCACAAGCTCTGAAACGTGATTGGGATGTGAAAGCGGACGGCAGCGCTGGCAGGGCCGGAATGAGGCCAGAAGTGCTTGTTTGGCATGATCAAAAAACTCACAATTAACAAACTTAGGTTTTCTTGCTGGACATGTTGGGCGACAGAATACGCCGGTTGTCTTGACCCCAACAAAAAAGACACCTTCGTATTCCGAATTTTTATCAAGTAACGCCTGATAATACTCGGACTTCATCTCGGCCGTTATCATTCGTTTCCCCCTCCATTTTTATGTTTTCATTTTATCGCTCACCCAAAATGGTTGCAGCCGAAAATCGTACATTGATTTTTTTTCGGCGATGACAGGTATAAGGCTACGTTCATCCACCTATTAAAAATGCAGGTAAGGGTCGTGGACTGGATTTAAGCTGGAATTAGCCTAAAAATATAGATATAATAAACGTATTCAGAAATATGCGATAAACCGACAACGGCGTCGGTTGCGTATGGAAATGATGAGTAGTTGGCACGTCCGTTCACTGGTGATCGGGAGGTGGAGTATTGCGTCAGCATTATCGAGTCATCATCATAGACGACGACCCCATAACGCGTATGGACCTGGTCGAGATGTTGCAAGAGCAGGGATATAACGTCGTAGCTGAAGGAAAAAACGGCAAAGAGGCCGTTCGATTGACGCAAATGTGGAACCCGCATCTCATTATTATGGATGTTAAAATGCCAATTATGGACGGTTTGACAGCGACTGGGATTATCCGAGAGCATTCGGACGCGGCTATCCTTCTCTTGACTGCTTACAGTCAAAAGGACATGGTCATGCAAGCCAAAGCGAAAGGGATATGTGCCTATCTGGTCAAACCCGTCATGGAAGAAGAACTGCTACCAGCAGTGGAGTTCGTGCTTACGGGCAAACAATGAACGCAAAAAAGTGAATCGTATGAAGAGCAACGGCGCTTGGACCAAGGCGAGCATTTCGTCTTATGTTTCGAAGCGCTTTTTTACGTTCCATGAGATAGAGTTTACGGAAAGTTGAAAAGAAAGTGAGTGAAGCTAGAGATGAAATTGGCTTGCGTTGTACGTAAACAGCATTACCAGTTTACTTCCGTTCGTGATGTATTGGCTAAAGCGAGTGAAGAAAAGTCTGGCGATCACATGAGTAAACTAGCAGCTAATTCCGCACTGGAGCGGATGGCGGCTAAAGTCGTATTAAGCGAAATGCAACTTCGTGATATATATGAAAATCCAGTCATTCCGTACGAAAAAGACGAAGTGACACGGATCATTTACGATGATATCAATCTCTCCATTTACGATGAGATTAAAAATTGGACAGTAGGGGAGCTACGGGAGTACATCTTGTCGTTTTCCACAGGGATGCCTGAGCTCACAAGAATTAGCCGTGGACTCACCAGCGAGATGATTTCCGCTACGGCCAAGCTGATGTCCAGCATTGACCTAGTCATGGCATCACAAAAAATGAAGCATCAAGCCTACTGCAACACACTGATTGGCGAGCCGGGAAGACTGGCGTTCCGTTGCCAGCCGAATCACCCCATCGATGATCCAGATGGTATTATGGCTTCGATGAAGGAAGGCTTGTCATATGGATCAGGCGACGCTGTCATTGGAATTAACCCCAATAACGACTCCGTTGAAAGCGTTACCAAGCTCTTGAAAATGACACATGATTTCATGCAAAAGTGGGAAATTCCTACGCAAAACTGCGTACTGGCCCATATCACGACACAAATGCAGGCTCTTCGCGGCGGAGCGCCGATTTCCCTGATGTTCCAAAGTCTGGCAGGCTCACAACGAGCGAATGATGCGTTTGGCGTGAACAAGGAGATTTTGGATGAGGCAATGGATTTGATGCTTCGAAAAGGCACAGCGTCGGGACCAAACGTCATGTATTTTGAGACGGGGCAAGGCTCTGAGGTGTCGCTGGAATCTCATGAAGGCGTCGATATGCAGACGCTGGAAGCGCGTACGTACGGTTTTTGCCGTCACTGGAAGCCGTTCATGGTCAATAACGTCTCTGGCTTTATCGGACCAGAAACCCTTTATGATGGCAGACAGATGATTCGTGCCGATCTGGAGGACTTGTTCATGGGCAAGCTGCATGGTTTGCCGATGGGAATCGCTCCGACTTACACGAATCACATGTATGCGGATCAGAATGACCAGGAAATTGCAGGTATGTTGACGACTTTGGCAGGGGCGAATTTTTATATGGGCGTACCAGGTGGGGACGACGTCATGCTCAGTTACCAAGACACGAGCTACCACGATGACGCCAGCTACCGCGAGCTCTTGGGACTGCGACCTCTCCGGGAATTCGAGAAATGGTTGGAAAAAATGGGCATTATGGAAAATGGTCGTTTGACAGAGCGTGCAGGCGATTTAACCATTTTTGACTAACGAGTGGGGAGGGAAGCAAGATGAAACAGATCAATATGGATGATTTGGTCCAGCGCGTAATGGATGAGCTGTCCAAAATAGGGCAGGGCGTGATTGATTTTCCTGAGCAAAAGCAATGCGGGGTAAAGAACCCCAACAATCCAGAAGCATTGGAGCAAGCGATGAAGCGTACGCCAGCTCGTATCGGAATCGGTCGGGCGGGTACCCGAATGAAGACGGGTAGCTATCTGCAATTTCGCATAGATCAGGCAGCGGCTCGCGATGCGGTCATGAAAACAATCAGTCCGGAACTGATCGAGAGCTTGCAGCTTCCTGTTCTCCATTCAAGAGCGACGAGCATGGAGGAGTATTTAATGAACCTCGACTCGGGACGGATGTTATCGGATGAATCCGCCCGTTGGCTGGAGCAGAATGGAGATAAAGGAAAAGACGTTCAAATTGTCATCTCGGACGGACTGAGCACCTCGGCGTGTGAGGCGACGATTCCAGACTTGCTGCCTGCGTTAATCCAAGGTCTTTCCATGAGAAACATCAGTGTAGGAAAGCCAGTGTTCATTAACAAAGGTCGCGTCTGGATTCAAGATCAGGTAGCGTCCATCGTAAAATGCAAGGTCGTCATTTCCTTGATCGGGGAAAGACCTGGGCTTGCAACGGCAGAAAGTCTCAGTGCTTACATGATTTACAAACCAGATGCCAATACGGTAGAATCAGATCGTACGGTTATTTCTAATATTCATAAGGGTGGCACGCTACCGATTGAGGCAGGTGCGTACCTTGCAGAGCTTTTGGAGGAAATTTTGAAGTACCAGGCGAGCGGTGTAAAATTATCACAGCTTCGGACGAATAACGGGTAGATTCCCACTGGCGCTTCCTCCTGTCTTGCACTAGAATACATAGAAGATAACCAATTTCTATGAGGAGTTGCTACGCATGACGGAGCCAAACCAAAACGAAAAAGAAACCACTGAGCAAAAGCCTGGGAAGATCAGCCTGCAAGAGGCGATGAAGCGCAAAATGGCGGAGAAAAAACAAGCGCAAGCCCAAGCCAATAATCCGTTGAATCAAAAGGCGCAAAATCAGAGCATGAAAAGCCAGCTCACCAAAAAACCAAACAATCAACGCAGACGTATGGGCGTATAGTTTCGAATGAGCAAGGCAAAAAGGGAATGTGCAGCAACTTTAGGCTGCAGATTCCTTTTTTGTATGATCATTCATACGGAATGTTCATCTACGTTTTAAAATGTATCGATAACCAACTAAGCTAGTGAGAAGAAAAAGCACAGGGCTCGTAGACCTTGACAACGCCTACCCAGTCGTAACTTCAAAAAGGGGACCACGCTCGTCGAACACTTCTCCTTTGAGAAACTTCCGCCCGTAGGGTGGCTTTGGCTCGACGGTCCCCTTTTTGAAGTGGAGACGTCCAGTGAATCCCCCCAGCTGGCGTGTCAGAGTCGAAGAGACCTGTGCTTTTTCTTCTCCTCCACTATGTTGCCTAAAAAGAAAAGTGAGGGCGATCATGAAGGTAGAACGGCTACTCGCTATTGTTATCATGCTGTTGAATAAGCGCCGTGTGAGCGCTCGTGAACTATCCGACCACTTTGAAGTATCCTTGCGTACGGTCTATCGGGATTTGGAAACGATTAACGCAGCAGGAATTCCGATCGTAGCGTACCCTGGGGCAAGCGGCGGATACGAGATCATGGAGAATTTTACGATCGATCGGCAATATTTATCCTTGGATGAGCTGGTTGCGGTTATTGCTGCGCTAAAAGGGGTTCATTCCTCCACAGACGATAAGCAAATCGGACAGCTTCTGGAAAAAATAAAAGCGTTGCTCACTACTGCACCATCCTCTCTGCAAGGAAGTGCACATCCCGTTGTTTACGACTTTAATCCGTGGGGCAGTACACCGGCAATCGCCGAAAAAGTAAACAAGCTGCGGGAAGCCATCGAGAAAAGACTTCGTGTGCGGATTACCTATACGAAAATACAAGGCGATGCGACAGAGCGCACCATTGAGCCTGTAACACTGATTATCAAAGGCTATGTGTGGTACGTGTATGGCTATTGTTTACAGCGCCAGGAGGATCGTCTGTTTCGCTTGTCACGGATTGCAGACATGTCTATGCTGACAGAGGAATTTTCGCCTCGCCCGTATCATGTAGATAAACTGGAATGGCTCGAAGAATGGGATACAGCAGAGCGCATTTCTCTTGTCCTCGAATTTGCGCCGCGTGTACATGTAAGGGTACGGGATATGTTTGCCCCAGAAGCGATAGAGACCATGCAGGATGGCTCGTTGCTGGTACGAACGCAGATGACAGACGATGAGTGGTTAACTGGTATGCTGCTTAGCTTTGGCGATGCCTTGTGTGTACATGAGCCTGCACATGTGAGGCAGAGAATTGGGGATACGGTAAAAAGAATGGCGAAACTTTATGAATAAACGCTGGAATGTTGACAGATAGTTGTCAGGGTATGGTCGTTATACTAAGTCATGTAAACAAACTCTTACAGGAGCGTGGTTAATGATGAACCCAACGATTGTCAAACTCGATGAAATGCGTGTAGCAGGCTTGCAAATTCGGACAACCAATGAGGCGGAATGCGGACCGAATGCGAAAATTGGGGAACTGTGGCAACGCTATTATCAAGAAGAGCATCCCTTCAAAACTCCCCATCAAAAAGAGCCGGGTATTGTTCTGGGTGTGTATTCCGATTACGACAGTGACGAGACAGGCGAGTACTCCTTGTTAGTAGGAACCGTTATCGAAAAGAACGGTGAGCTTCCTGCCGAACTCACGGTCAAGACTCTACCAGCTTCTACCTATGCCGTATTTACGACTCGCGTAGGGCCGATGGTAGAGGTTGTGATGGAAGCATGGGCGAAGGTGTGGGAGTGGTCCCATCAACCGGGGAACAAGCGGACTTTTACCGGAGATTTCGAGCGATATGACGGAGTGCGCTGCGCTGATCCCAACAACGCGCAAGTGGATTTATACATCGCGATTTCAGAAGAATAATGATGCAGCAAATCATACAAGCAGTCGTAGTCGATCAGACTACGGCTGTTTTGCTTTTTTCCATGATTTCTTCACAAGTTTCGTTTACTCTAGAGAGAGAGTGGCAGAGGGGAGTCATACAGACGGATGGATTGGATAACGAATATAGAAGCCCTGGCAGAGTGGATTCGCTCTTTGGGAATGCTGGGGATTATCGGTAGTATTTTATTGAACATCGTAATCAGTGTGGCAGGTGTATTGCCGTCCATTTTTTTATCAGGTGCGAATGCGGTCGTGTTTGGCTTGTACGGAGGGTTCTTGATTTCTTTGACGGGAGAGGTGGTTGGTGCTTGCATTGCCTTCTTTCTTTACCGCTATACGATCAATAAAGCAGATCGGCGCGAAAAGCTGAAATCGTTCAAATGGGTACATGCCATCAATGGAACGACGAATTTTCGCAAATGTCTTGCCATCGTTTTGCTCCGATTGAATCCGATGATGCCTTCCGGTGTGATCAATTTAGGTGCGGCTTTGACGAATATCACCTTCGTGCAATTTTTAGTAGCGACCTTGATTGGAAAAGTGCCGTCGATGGTTTTTGAAACATTCGTCGGCCATGATCTGATTACTTTTAGTGAAAACAAGTTTCGCTTGCTCTTTGCCTTACTGGCAGGTGCTCTCGTCTTTTTACTTTTCTGGAAAAAAGGAAAGGATCAAACACAAGAGGAGTAGGGAGGATTCACATGTCTACCATTTTGCTAGTCGATGATGAGCCGCAAATCTTAGAAATATTGTCCTCCTATCTGCAAAAGGAAGGCTATCATGTTCTGACCGCCCAAACAGGCAAGGAAGCGGTGGAAATGGCCACGACAATTTCATTGACCTGTATCATTTTGGACCTGATGCTACCTGATCTGAGCGGGGAAGAAGTCTGCGTCCAAATTCGCAAAGAGTCTCGTGTCCCGATTTTGATGCTAACGGCGAAAAGTGGAGAGGCGGATCGGATTCGTGGGCTTACGATTGGCGCTGATGATTATTTGATCAAGCCCTTTAGCCCGAGAGAACTCGTAGCACGTGTTCGAGCCGTCATGCGTCGTGCGGGCGATTATTCAACACTCTCCGATTTCATCGAGGTGGGAGACTTGACCATATCGATGAATGAGAAGAGAGTCACGAAAAATGGAGTCGCTTTGGAGGTTACGCCAAATGAATACCGCTTGCTCACAACGCTTGTCCGTTATCCGGGGAGAACGTGGGGCAGGGAGGAGCTCGTGCGTGAGGTCATGGGCTTTGATTTCGAAGGATACGACCGAACCATAGATACGCATATCAAAAATCTTCGCCAAAAGATAGAGGTAGACCCGAAGCAACCGGAGTATATCAAGACGGTGTACGGATTGGGCTATCGCTTTGACGATCCCATGAAGAAGTGAGGCCACGATGAAGCATATTTGGGTAAAGCTCGCCTTTGTGATCATGACAGTCGGCGCATGCGCTGTTCTTTTTTCCTCGTTGTTGTCCGTAAAGGAAATGGATGTTCATTTTTCCATGTATGCCAATGAAGTGAGAAATCAGCATAACCAAGAAATATCGCGTGTCGCACTCCAGGCGTATCAGGACAATCAAGGCTGGGGAGCGGAAGCCTATCAAAAGCTTGAAGCGGTTTCCGAGGTCTTGGGACTGCATATCACACTCCTCGATAAACAGCAACAAGTGAAAAACGAGTGGGGTAAGCGACCAGTCCATACGAGCAATTACAGTGTAGACAAGATTCCCCTTGTCAGTAAGGGGGTCATGATCGGGCAACTGGTAATTAGTCATGATGACCGGAGTGCGTATATGACTTTGGAAAGTCATTTCCAATGGGCGCATAAAAACACGACGTTGTGGACGATGGCTGTGCTGCTCATCCTGGTCATTATCATCAGCATACCGCTCGCCCGGACCATGGTGCGTCCAGTCGTACAAGTGAGCACCGCAGCGCAACGAGTCGCGCGAGGCGATCTGTCCATACGCGTGCCGGAGCCTCGTGGCAAGGATGAAGTTACGTCATTGGTCGCTGCTTTTAACAACCTAGTCCAAAGTCTTGAGCATCAGGAGGAGCTGCGCAAGCGACTGACCTCCGATATTGCCCATGAATTGCGGACACCACTGAACACCTTGCTGGCGCAAGTAGAGGGAATGATCGACGGCATATGGGAAGCAACTCCCAAAAATCTCGAAAGCACAAGGTCTGAGGTACTGCGTTTGAGCCGTCTCGTCCGCGATTTAGATCAGGTGATTCAGGTGGAGTCGGGTTCCTTGCAAATGCGCAGTGAAGAAGTGGAACTGCGTGAGGTTGTCAAAGAAGTCACCGAGTCAATGAGTGCTACGTTTGCCCGTGCGCAAGTGAATTTTCACTTCAAAGGAGATCACGCTGCCTGGATCATAGGGGACAGGCAGAGACTGGCGCAAATCGTGGCCAATTTGTTGACGAATGCCTGCAAGCATACGCCAGCCGGAGGAGAAGTCGTAGTCACGGTAGACAAACCGAGTACGCTGGTCCGTTTGCAAGTGAAGGACAGCGGCACGGGCATCGATCAAAAGGACCTCCCGTACGTCTTTGAGCGTTTTTATCGGGGAGATCGCTCGCGAGCAAGGGAACGTGGTGGAGCAGGATTAGGGTTGACGATTGTAAAAGGGATTGTGGAGGCACACAAGGGAATCATCTCGTTGGATAGCAGGGTAGGGGAGGGAACGACCATCACAATTTTGTTTCCGCCACAAGCTCATGAAGGCGAAAAGAAAGCCTAAACCGTATCGTTCTCGCTGCACATCGTTTATGATATTAAGAGAATTTGAATATTCGATACAAAGAGGGAGAGCACATGTTTGATTGGACTACCATGGGAGCATTTTTGGCTGTTGTGATCGGCCTCTTTTTAATTCCGGGACCCGCTGTCCTGTTAACTGCGACGCGTACCGTACAGGGAGGCCGTAAAGCTGGGATTATGGCAGGGCTGGGCATTGCTACAGGCGACTTCATTCATACGATTTTTGCTGCGGTCGGCTTATCCGCGATTTTGATGACATCTGCATGGGCATTCAATCTCGTCAAATTTGTGGGAGCCGCTTACTTGGTCTATTTAGGGGTTCGGGCCATGCTTGAAAAACCAGTTGATCCAGAGTTGCCAAAAGTAACACCGTTGCCACCGCTGCAATCGTATGGGCAAGCCATCCTCGCAGAAGTTCTGAATCCAAAGACGGCGCTGTTCTTTCTGGCGTTTCTGCCGCAATTCGTACATCCGGAGCGTGGGGGAGCCATTTTCCAATTCCTTGTCTTTGGACTGATTTTCGCCATTCTGGGGTTCTTTTACACCGCGTTGATTGCGATCAGTATCAGACCATTGGGGCATCTGGTGAAACGAATTTCCTGGCTGGGCCGCTGGAGTGGCAAGATCGTAGGTTCTGTTTACATCTTATTAGGATTAAAAGTAGCACTGCAAGAGAGATAAGGTCATGAGTCGGGGAGACAGTCTTCCCGGCTTTTTTTATTGCTTGGTTTCTGATGTAAGGTACTTTTTAGTGCCTATGATACTTGAAAGTACGTACTTCCTATCATGTGAGGCATGAGACATAATAGCATTCAGAACCAACATATTCGCCAATCATGATAAGTAAGGGCCCTGCTTTGTGAATGGCAAGAAAAATTAAGGGAGGATACAACTCAGATGAGCACTATTACATCCAATGTGAAGCAGCAAGAAACTGGTGCGAAAAACTCCACTCTTGCTTTACTTGCTCTCGCAATCAGCGCATTTGGTATCGGGACTACTGAATTTGTTATCGTCGGTTTGTTGTCTACAGTCGCACAGGATTTGAAAGTAACCATCACCTTGGCAGGACTTCTTATTTCTGGATATGCATTAGGGGTAGCTATTGGAGCACCGATTATTACAGCACTTACAAGTCGAATTCCACGCAAAATGCTACTCATGCTTTTGATGATTGTCTTTGTTGTCGGAAACAGTGCGGCAGCCTTGTCGAGTAGTTTTACGCTTTTAATCATTGCCCGTTTCTTTACCGCGTTTTCTCATGGGGTATTTTTCTCCATCGGTTCGACGATTGCAGCCGATCTGGTGCCAGAAAACAAACGTGCCAGCGCGATTGCGACGATGTTTACGGGTCTGACTGTTGCAACTGTTACAGGCGTACCTTTGGGAACGTTTATTGGACAAATGTTTGGTTGGAGAGCGACTTTTTGGGGAGTTGCCATTCTTGGAGTGATTGCACTTATCTCGACAGCGATTCTGGTACCTAGCAATTTGAAAAAATCCAAGCCTGCTTCCATTAAAGACCAAGTGAAAATAATCACAAATTTGCCACTGGTGCTTGTCTTTGCGATTACGGCACTTGGCTACGGCGGTACCTTCGTAACCTTTACGTTCCTAGGTCCGATTCTGGAAGAAATCACAGGTTATAAGGCGAGTGCCGTCAGTCTGATGCTTCTCGTCTATGGGATTGCGGTAGCGATTGGAAATACGGTCGGAGGAAAAGCGGCTGACAAGAATCCTTTAAAAGCGCTGCGCTGGATGTTTATCATTCAGGCGATCATTCTGATCATTTTGACATTTACAGCTCCTTTCAAATGGGTGGGAACCCTGACGATTATGCTGATGGGCCTCTTGGCTTTTATGAACGTACCTGGCTTACAGGTATATGTCGTGCAGTTGGCTGAAAAATACGTGCCAACTGCTGTTGATGTAGCTTCTGCCATTAACATTGCGGCATTCAATCTCGGCATTGCGATTGGAGCCTTCGTGGGAGGAATCATCGTCGATACCATTGGATTGATTCATACACCATGGGTCGGCGGAGTGATGGTGTTGGGTGCAGCATTACTCACGGTGATCAGCAGCAAGCTGGAAAAAGCTCGTCATTAATCGTACAAAGACGGTGGATGGATGAAAGCATTTGTCTGCCGTTGGTTTCCAAATACATCACGTGAGGAGAGAGCATCGATGAGCAAATTCGACGGTCATTATGGTTTTCAGCGAATGTTCCAAGAAGGAAAGATGACCTTGGGATTTCACATTCCGCTGGAGGCATACGAGTGGGAAGCACCGACAATGGAGCGCCAGGTTGAACTCGTCCAAGCGGCAGAAGACTATGGCTTTACCGGAATCTGGCTGCGGGATGTGATTTTGCAGGACCCCGCTTTTGGTGACCCTGCAACCGGGCAAATTTATGACATGATGATTTATTTAACCTATTTGGCTGCGCAAACCAAAAAAATCGCTTTTGGTACCTCGAGTATCGTGCTTCCACTGCGGCATCCGCTGCGAGTGGCAAAAGAGACAGCGACCATCGAAAATTTGTTTCCCCAACGTTTGATGATGGGTATTTCTTCTGGGGACAGACGGGCTGATTTTCATGGGTTGAATGTGCCACATGAACAGCGTGCGGAGCTGTTTCGCGATGGCTACGACTACTTGCAGAAGGTCATGGCAGAGGATTTCCCAAAAATCAACTCCCCATACGGCAGGATTGATGGAGCGAATCTGGTGCCAAAATCAACCGCGCCCATTCCTACCTTTATCACGGGGTATAGTCAACAAACGATGGACTGGTTTGCGCAAAACGGAGATGGCTGGATTTATTACCCGCGTGATCCATTCAATCAAGCAAATGCCATCCAAGAATGGAGAGAGCTTGTCCAGATATATCATCCAGGTGTATTCAAGCCGTTTATTCAGCCTCTTCACTTGGATCTTGCGGAAAATCCGGATGAGTCGGTCACGCCGATTCGATTAGGGTACCGAGTCGGTAGAAAAATGCTTGTAGAATTGCTGGCCATGTATCAAGAAGTCGGCGTCAATCATTTGTTCTTCGCCCTGTTCCCTAGCAAACGTCCCATTGACGAGGTCATCGATGAGCTTGGACAAGAAGTATTGCCTTATTTTCCGGCCCATATCGATTCACCGGAGCGAGTTTGACTACAGCTTCATATGAGGAGGGGAGGACATGGAAAAATACAATATCCCTGTAGAGGCAACATTGGAGGTCATTGGAGGGAAATGGAAAGTGGTGATCCTCTGCTTGTTGGCAAAAGGGACGAAGCGGACAAGCGAACTGAAACGATCAATGCCTGCCATCACGCAAAAAATGTTAACGCAGCAACTGCGCGAATTGGAAACGGACAACATCATCACCCGCAATGTTTATCAGCAGGTTCCCCCACGCGTCGAGTATGACTTGACGGAGTACGGCAAGACACTGTCGAAGGTCCTGGATGTCATGTGTGAATGGGGAGAAAGTCACATCGAAAACCAATTGCGAAAAATAGTCGAATGAAAAGGGGAAGTTCGATGAGAGGAATTGGCATTAAGCAATACGGAGGCATCCAACAGTTAACAGAAATTGAACTGCCAACAAAACCAATCGGGCCGGACGATTTGCTCATATCGATAAAAGCGAGCGGGGTAAATCCCGTGGATTGGAAGGTGCGGGAAGGACTGTTGCAAGCAGATTTTCCTTTTGAACTGCCACTTATTTTAGGGTGGGATGCTGCGGGTACGGTAACAGCTGTTGGTACGAATGTGCAGGATTTTCAAATCGGGGATGATGTCTTCTTTCGCCCAGAACTGGAAAGAGAAGGGACATACGCAGATGAAATTATCGTTCCGGCGAATATCGTAGCCCCGATGCCTCGTGGGTTGTCGTATACGGAAGCGGCTTCGCTTCCGCTGGTTGGACTAACGGTTTGGCAGGCATTGGTGGAGGTAGGGAAGGTACAATCGGGAGATAAAGTCCTGGTGTTGGGGGGAAGCGGAGGGATTGGTTCCATGGCGATCCAGCTAGCAAAAGCGCTAGGTGCCTATGTGGCTACGACAACCAGCTCCAAAAATAGCGATTTTGTCCGTGAGCTGGGAGCAGATGAAGTCATCGTATATGATCAGGGATCACTTCACACCCCTACAGAATTTACATTCATGCTGGACACGCTGGGTGGAGAAGCATACGGAGAAGGTATAAAATTTATGAAACAGAAAGGAAGAGTGGCAACCATTATCAGCGAGCGTGATGCCAAAAAACCTTCTTTCGCTGATGCGGTTGAGAAAGAACGAGAGCTGGATGTTACTTTTGTGTTTACGCGTCCAGATGGGGCAAACATGAATCATATCCGTGAGCTAGTGGAAGCCAAACACATAAAGCCTTTCTTGACAGAGGTATATCCATTGACTGTTGAAGGGGTTCGAGATGCGCATCTCTTTAGTCAAACAGGTAGAGTGCGTGGCAAGATTGTGCTCGTCCATTCATGATGGGGAAATGTGATTTATAATTGATGTTTTCACTGCTTATATTTATGTATGTCACCTGATTATAAGGAAAAGTGACAAATAACATCTGAAACCTGTTATGGCAAACCGTTGTCATAACAGGTTTTTTTGAACTTTTTATAATGTCGGGTTTGATTAGCTGTTTAGGGGAAGTGTCATAATATTATATCAAGGATTTTTTCTATATATGCTGTTTTGACACAATGCACGCCAGTCAATTTTAGTGTCTCTCCTTCACAGATGAATATAAATCTTAATCTCAGATAGAAGTTTCATAACTGTAAACATGCATTTTTCGTCATTGTCATCTAGAATAAACCTGCATATTTAAGAATCGTTTCCACAGAATAGTACCGAGTTATTCTATACAGGTGACCCGTAGTTAAATGGAGGGGGAAAGCGATGTCAATTGATTATGGGGATAATGGGTGTCGAGTGAAACAAACGAAAAATGTGATTCTAAAAACTGGCTTGTTGAACCCATTTGTATCGCAGAATGGTAGTACGTTCGTGTCGCCAGACAGTTTTCAAGTCATATACGTGTGACCCTTGTAGTTATAATATATAACCTTCAGTAGATTCCTGCTTTAGAATATTAAGGTCTTGACATTCTTCGGTAATTGAGCCTGAGTGGTTGTGGGCAATTCTGTATAAGCTAAAGAGATCATTACGAGTGATCAAGTGGGGGAATGTCTCATGGATTGGTATGACCGATTAAATGAATACTTTCCAGAATATGAAATGAAAAAGGAAGGACAAATTCAGGCGCTTATCAGGGAAACAGACATTTACCACAAAGTCGATACAGACAAATTTCTTTTGCTGTACGCGGAGTTTCCGACGTTTATCTTCATCGATTACCTCCTAATCAATCCTGCCACGCGTGGACAAGGTATCGGTACCAAGGTCATCCAGACACTCAAAAAGAGAGGGAAAGACATCATTCTGGAGGTAGAACCTATCGATCGAAATGATGAAGATTCCATCAAGAGAGTCCATTTTTATCAAAAGAACGGGTTTGTGAAAGCGGACCGTATTCAATACAGCTGGGAAGAAGAAAATGGCGAAACATATGAAATGAAAATCTATTACTGGAGTCCGCACGATGATTTACCACAGGAAGTCGTACTCGGGAATATGTCCAAGGCCTGTCAGGAGATCCACAACTTCCGCGCCCACCAATACTACGGACGAAATGTTGCCAATCCGGATGAAGTGCTGCATTGGAAACACTAATGACGCCTTCAAGTTAGTCCAACACCCCTGTAAAAGAAGGGGTGTTGGTATTCGATCAATCAGAGCAATACTTATTTTTTGAAAACCTATTCTGGGTGCGCCAGTAAAACAGGAGTCGCCACGCATAAAAAATGTTAAGGCCTTAGTGGGAGAAGAAATTCGCAAACATGGATGTAGTTTTATTGAATGTCGCATCCATTTGCTAATCAATAGATCACAGCTCCAGGATTCCCTTATTCCAGATAAAAATTATAATTAGTCTTGCCCCTTCGCCGGAAGGGGTTATCGGTATTGTACGTGATGCACAGAGCGGTCTCGGATAGAAGTTTCATATCTATTACATGCTGTTTCATTGTCATATAGATAAACCCGCAATTTTTAAGAATAGTTTCCATAGAATAGTACCGAGTTATTGCCGCTAAGGTATCCCGCACAATTATTTTAGAGAAAGGTATCTTATTAAAAGTATCAGCTAAGGGAATTCCCTTCGATTTTAATAGACAGTAGTAACCGTATGTAATTGAGGCGGGGATTAAATGGGAAAAAAGGTTCAGGTAAAATTCCATCCATTAAAATAATGTACTTTGGCAACGTAAAAATATCCTATTCTGCGAGATCGCAAGCATTTGTCTGAAGATGGCATACTCGTCGTTGTCGTTACTAGGAATAAGGTTGATGGCAAAATCTTTTCATGTCCAGGGTGTTGGCGGATCGGGCTTACGATACCGATGCAATTGTTACCTTGTTGAAGGAGCAACAAGCAACCCCTTTTATTCCGAGCAAGCGAAACCGGCGAAAGAAGCTAGCTTATGACAAGGATACGTATAAAGAACGGCATCTAATCGAATGCTTTTTTAATAAAATGAAGAATTATCGGCGCTTGGCGACCCGCTATGACAAGACAGCGAGCATGTTCAAGGCCTTTTTGGCGTTGATTTCGATGAGGTTATGGCTGAAATAAGTTTGCGTACAGGCCCTAGTAAAAGCAAGCGGCGAACCAAGACTGAGTAAATAAATTCTTAGGCCGCCGCTGTTGTCGTTCAACTAACGTTCCCAGTTAGTTCAATGCACGTAATATATAATCCACTTATCGGCATAAAGACATTGGCATCCGCCAAGGCAAGCTCTAACAGTCAATGACTTAGTAACAATAGACGTGCATTTATATTAATCAAAGATCCCATCTTAAGCTGCGCATATTCATACGAGGTTCAAGATGGTTTTTTATACTCTCAATTATCACTCCCTCCCTCTATCTAACCTGAGAAAACCCTTCATTAATCTGCAGGCCTTCATTAATACAAAAGAAGCCGCCAAATTAGCGGCTTCTAATGGAATGATGTTCGTGTCCTTCGACACCTCGGTTCAGTAAATTCCAAAATTGTTCAACCATGACCGATGGGGGATATGGCATCGAACGGATAATCCACCATTCCAATATACCCACTGTTGCTGAAGTTAAAAATTGTACCGTAATGTCCCTGTTTATTTCCTTATCGAGATTGATTGAATCCAGATACTCACTCAGATTTTCCCCGAACATGGTCTCCATTTGATTTCGAAATACAGTGCTTCCCTTACTCTTCAGCATTAAGGAGTAGAAAGAAGCATGTTGTTCCAAATATTCAAAACTGTGAAGTAATGCGGTTTTGGAAGGGAGATGAAGTAGGTCATCTCCAGACATACAATGTCGAAGTAACTGGTTAATTTGAGCTGCTATACATTGCTCGCGCAGATCGTACTTGTCAGCGAAATGCAAATACACCGTTCCTCGATTGACATTTGCTTCTACCGCAATTTGATTGATCGTTATGCTCTCGAATTCCTTTTCTGACATTAGCCTCATAAAAGCATCCATAATCGCTTGTCTCGATTTTTGAATACGCCTGGCCATATCCTTCTCCCCTTTATCCCATCCAAAAAATGATCACTTCGAAGCCCTCTGTTGAACAATCAACAACCGAGCTTGTTTTAACCATTGAGCCCGATTTATCACCCTGATACATTCACTATATAAAACATATATTGATAATTCAACATATGTTCAAATTAAGAGGAGGTATAATCATGAAACTTACAGGAAACACGATTTTCATTACAGGTGGCGGTTCGGGAATTGGACGTGCGTTAGCAGAAGCACTCCACCATCTTGGAAATAAAGTTATTATCTCTGGCCGAAGTAAAGAGCGTTTGGAGGAGACAATCAAAGCGAATCCCGGCATTTCAGCAATGGAATTGAATGTACAAGACCCTACCAGTATAGAGGGGGCAGCCAAGCAGTTAATCGGAGAATTCCCGGATTTGAATGTCTTGATTAACAACGCAGGCATCATTCAACCCGATAACGCGGCGGGCGTGATCAATGAGGATGTTTTGGTTTCGACAGTCGCCACAAATTTGTTAGGTCCGATTCGGTTGACTTCTGCATTAATCGACCATTTGAAGTCCAAAGAAGAAGCCGTTGTCATTAACACGACTTCGATACTTGGATTTGTTCCGTTAGCGGCAACTGCTGTATACTCCGCGACGAAGGCAGCACTTCATACCTATACGCTGTCCCAAAGATACCTGCTTAAAGACACATCGGTAAAAGTAATAGAAATTGTGCCACCATGGGTTCAAAGCAACAACGATGAACCGCGTGCAATGTCACTTGCGACATTCATTGAAGCAACGATTAAGATACTTGGCACGGATACAGACGAAGTTCTGGTCGAAGAAGCGAAAATGTTTCGAAATAACCCTGGCCCGAACGAAGGAGTTTTTGTGACCCAGCTTAACGATACGATGAAGTCTGAACCTCCAAAGATTCATTAATCTAGCCCAGCCTCGGGGAGTCTCCTCCGTTCACGAAGCCTCTATCTTCCGTGGGATGTGACGAGGATGTTCCACTCAATTATTGCCAAGTCTAACACTTTATTTCACCGTTTGTAGAGTAATGCTGCTCAGTAAAAGTCGAGGGGGAAAAGAAAGGGATCAGTGTAAATTGCTTACCTGATTACAAGTGTTTTTGAAAAAATGCCAGTTCAAAATCATTAGTAATATCAGGATGTTTAAGGACAGTTGTTGTGATAACTCACAGGAAAAGAGCGAGTAAGTTGGAATGTAACAGCGGCGGGCTAGGATTGGATTTTTCAACCGAGCCCGCCG
>NZ_AKIX01000103.1:0-86118 GCF_000282075.1 Brevibacillus sp. BC25 | reverse complement strand
CCCGAGCCGTCATTTTCGTCACTCGTTCGTCAAGCTGAACTTGCACACGATAGATCGCCCGGCCTGCCTCATCCTGTGCGATCACTGCTTTCACACCGGGCAAGCTGTTCAGTTCCCCTGCCAGCCACTCCACGCGCCTACGCTGCTCGGGAACATTTTGTTTTTCGGGGTCGTACTGTCCAAGTGCTGCAAGCAAACCCGCAATGGCTTCCTTTCCTACCTTCATGGCACGACCGACGCCTTTATATTGCGCGCGACATGCGGCTACTAGATCGGCACGGCCTGTGATAAACCCAGACGTTGGTCCGCCGATTGCTTTTCCGCCACTGTAGATGACCAGATCGGCACCCATCGCTACATAACGCCGCAGATCCTCCTCCGCAGCTGCGTCCACAATTACAGGAATTCCAAACTCCCTACCGAGTTGAAGCATCGTGTCTAGCGACTGCATCCCTTTTTGAATCGCATGGTGAGATTTGACATAGAGCAGCGCTGCGGTCTGATCATCAATCGCTTCTCGCAAATGGTCTGCTTCTACTTGATTGGCATGACCGACCTCTACGACTTTCCCACCGCCCAGTGCAATCATCTGTTGAACGGAAGCGCCGAAGTGCACCGCGTGTCCTTTTTGGATGATGATCTTGTTATTCAACCCCTCGGAAAGAGGAAGCCGCTCGATCAAACTCAGATGGCAACCAGCTATGACTGCCGCTACACTGATGGCAATGCCTGCAGCTGCTCCTGAGGTAGGACAACCGTCTTCTGCTCCGGTCGCCTCTGCGATATGACGACCTGCCACAATCATCAGCTCGCTGATTTCTACATAATCCATGGCGGCTTCTCCCATGGCCTGTGCGATAGAAGGATGGACGGCACTTGCACCCAGTGCCGTCATCTTACCGCTTGCGTTAATGACTTGCTTCAACCCTAGCTGCTGATAGATTCCCATGGTTTGCCCATCCTTCCTGTGAAAATTCTTCACTCTTCTCTCATTGTGTCGGGATCGGGAAAATGGCTCCGAGGATCATGGCTCCGATAATCGCACCACCCGCAATCGGTTTGTTGTAATAGTAAAAAATCGCTGCTCCTGCTGTTGCGCCGAGTCCAACTGGAATCGAAGCCATTATCGCAGAAATGACAATCAATGGACCTAAATATCGACCTGCTGCGTTTCCGGCTCCCATCATGACATCCGCACCAAAAGTGGAGTTCGATGCGTTGATCGTGTACTTCCGAATCATAATAATCACGGTACCAATGATGAAGCCCAAGAGTGCACCTGTCGCCAGCGCCAAAGGAAAGGAAGTCAATGGAGCTGTAAAGCCTGCTCCCAGCATCAACGCTGGAACGCCAATCCCAATACCTGTTTGCAACGAGCCGCCAATATCGAGAATCCCAACCAGCGGTCCCTCCAAAATGCGGGCGAACAAAAAGCTCGCACCAAACGCAGCAGCCGCACCGTATCCGCCACCCTTGATCCCCGCCTCCAGCATCGCAACGATGGCGATATCGTTAAAGGCACCGACATGATACACATAGTACAGATGAGTACCCGCAAAAATTCCTGAAGACAAGCACGCAACAAAAAGGGGAAATGCCCATTCTGAATACCAAAATCCTTTTGCCTGCAATTCACCCATTACTTTTTCACCACCGATCCGAATGTTTCGTGAAACTCTATCAACCACTGTGGAATTTCCACGTACATACTCTTCAAGAGCGCGACATCAAAACCGCGGAAGAAGCCACTGAATACAAACAAGAGAATGACTGCAATAAACATGGATTTCGTAATTTTGTTCCAACCACTGTCATCTAGGCCTTTACCGATCAAAATACCCAAGACGATTCCAGGTACCGCATTCCCCATGACCAAGTGCGACAAACCGCCCAAGACTGTTCCCCAAATCCCTGTCCGTTTGCCTGCATCCATTGCCGCCATCCAGAACACAATCGGCATGATCGGGTTGATCAACCAGTTCGCAGCTGGAACCAGTACCTTCGTTGCTACGAGCTGCATCGATTCAGGAATCGCCGTTGCTGTGGAATTCAACAAGGTGACCACAACGACACCGACTGCTGCTCCGGCAATCGCCATTTGCTTCGGATTGTGCAACGTCTCTGCAACATTCTTGTTGCGCCAGAGCAACACGGCCGCCGCCCAGTTCGGGATGACGCGATGATCCACATCTTGCGTCAACGCACCGGCACCGACAACAGACGCCCATGAGTTAAACAAAAAGCCAAGCCCAAATGAAAAGTGAGAAATGGGATCGCCCGCACATGCGTTTAGCTCTCCAAAAGTCCGGAATGCTCCCATCCCTTGGACATTGGGTGCATGGAACATCCTCGCCGCCCCCGCACCAACACCGAAGCCGACCAATGCCCCGATGACGATCGACTTCAACACAATCATCAAAGTAACCATGAACCTACCCCCTGTCTGCTTCTATCGCTGACGAACCAACTGCCCCACACCCGCAGTCTGCTCGGTCTGCTGCTGAAACGTTATGTTTTCTACCTGGACCAGCCCTAGCCTCACTTGAATATCTACGGTAATGTCATACCGCGTCCGCTTGCGAGGGAAGAACAATCCAAAAAATCGCTCATGCTTCACTGTTTCTGTCGCAGACACAATGGAAACGCCTACAGGTTCGATTCGCACGACCAAATCACTCGTCTGTCTCGCCACTACATGCTTGATTTGGGAAAAAATCTTGTTGAAGGCTCCCTCTTTCGTATCCCCACTGCCGGATAATCGCAAGGTCTGCGTCGTCTCCGTGTACATGGATTACTTCCCTCCCAGCTTGATGTATTCTTCCACCATGCGTCTGCCCAGCTCTTCTGTATCCATGAAGCCAAAGCCAATCACTTTTTTTCCGCTACGCAAGGCAGTAATACCAGCATCTACTGAGCGCAAGCCGTACTCGACCGGAAAACCATACTTGGTCTTGGCAGTCAGTGCCCCAGCCCCACCACTTCCGCAAAAGGACAGCCCGAGATCTGCACTCTCGCTAACCATGACATCTCCTACCTTCATATCAGCTCCAACACCTGGAATGACGATCGCAGTCCCGCCAGCAGCTTCGATTCCTTTTGCGATGTTCTGTCCTTTTCCAAGACGATCACCAATCACGATTTTTACCTTAGACATATACATGCCCTCCTTGTTTTCATAGCGATGTTTTACGATGGCCCCATCTGCATGGCACGGATCGCTTCAAAATGAACCGCTAACAGAAACGCTTCTGTATCATCTGCCTGCCACGCACTTTTTTCTTCCGAGAGGATTTTGTGCGAGAGCGTAACCATATCGGGATGAATTTCGGCGAATAACTCCGCTTCGATCACGGGCAGCCTTTCACCGTTTGTCATCCGTCGTATAAATGCCAGTACATGAGCTCCGATGGCCAGCCAACGCTCTCGCGGTATATGAATCTCCATGAGGCGGAACTCCTCCTCAATTTTTCGGAGAATCTCTTTGGATTCAGAAATTTCAGTTAAATAATCCGATTTTGTCTCAGTCAGTTCCTTGAGGATGTCATCAATCATTTGCATGTCAGTACCTTTCCCGAAGTAATCGCTTGATAAGCCACTACTCTTTCCTTTGTCTCCACCGTTTCTTGTTCACTGTCCGTCAAAATTGTCGGCTCTTTTTTCATCTGCAAAATGGATACGTCCGCGCATGACCCTACTTTCAACGTCCCGATCTCGTTTTCAAGCCCGAGAATTCGTGCGGGCGCAAGCGTACTCGCCGCAATCACATCGTCGAGCGAGTAGCCCATAGCGAGAAACTTCGTGAGTGTATGCGTCAAGCTGTGCACAGGACCATCGATGTTGCGCTGGTGAACATCCGTGCTAATGACATGTGGCATAATACCTTGGGCCTGTGCATGACGCAGTGTTTGAAAACTGAAGCTCGCTTCGCCGTGCCCGATATCGAGTAAGACTCCTCTCTCCAACGCGTCTTGCGCCTCTGGAATCAACTCGCCTCGTTCGTCGAACATTCCTCCTTTTTTCCCGTGAAACGCATGTGTCACCACGTCTCCTCGGTCTAGCAGAGGCAATATTTCCGTGAGTTTTGGCGGAGCGTTTCCGATGTGCACCATCATGGGTACGCCCGCTTCCCTCGCCGCTTCCTTGGCTATGAGCAAGGGATGGATCCCGTTTTGCTTGACGACAGAACCGCTCATACGGGCTTTTATCCCTCGTAATATCGGTTGTTTTCTTATGAGGGCTGCCGCTTCTCTCGGGGTTAACCGCGACATGTCTGCGAGCTCCCCGCCGCCTGTGCACAAGCCATCCCCTGAAATGTTCAGAAATGCCAGAACACGAGTAACAGAAGGATACACGGCTTCTTCAATAAAAGCATCAAACGACCATAGCCCGACACTGCCAGCATCTACTACGGTTGTCACTCCTTGCTCGACCCCGACCCGATCCGCGGCTACGCCCAAACTCGTCTTTGTCGGAAAAACGTGAGCGTGCAGATCGATCAGACCGGGTGTCACCACATATCCCTCCGCATCGATCGTCTCCTTGCTTTCCAGATTCATCCCTTGATCATCGGTTGTCTTCCCTTTCTCATACAACCCAACGATCCGCCCTTCCCGAATGGCAAGATCATAGTGCCCGTTCAGGTTCTGGGAAGGATCAATGACCCGTCCGTTGCGTATGAATAGATCCACTTTCACTCTCTACCGTCCCCTTTCCTGAAAAATAGCGCATAATGGCCGTCACTTCACTAGGCGGAACTTGGAGGTTTGCCTCAGCCATCAATTGGTTCAGCTTTTCACGCCATGCCTTCCATTCTTTCGATTCTGCCTCCGCCGACGATTCCCACTCCTCCTGATAGGGTGAGCCAAAAGCCAGTCGATTCACCATCAGCAGCAGGTGCAGCGTCAGTCCACTTGCCGTTTGTTCCGTTACGTACTCCCGAAAAGCAGTCAAGATTTTTTGACTGATCTCATACCCTTTGCAGATAACGTCCTGGGACAGTCTCTCCACCACGGGCAAATCTGACGGATTGAGATCAGCAGTCAGCGTGGGAAACCAAGCTTCCTTGCGAGCATTCACAGCCTGCTGTCGATTTCCTCCCTCCACTTGCATAGCTTCCAGACAGTTCTGAATCTGGTTGATATCTTGGCGTGTTGGAAGAGGACTGACCATCACAACAGGCACCTCTGCCTTGATCGGCAATACGCTGATGATGACATCTACGCGACGACTCGCCAAATACTTCTCTACCTCAGTGCTGGAACATAGGCCTACGACCCGAAGTGAACGCAATTCGCTTTCCAAGTACGTTTTCAAAAACCGTGAAGTCCCTCTGCCTGTTCCACAAACGACGAGCGCATCTGCCTTTTTCTGCTCCAGCCATCGATCATAACCTGCTTGGAAATGCAGTACAAAGTAAGCAATGTCTGCATCGAGCCAATAGACCCCGTGATGCCAAAATACTTCTTCGCAAGAGCGTTTAACTGCATCAAACATCCGTGCATATGAACGGCGAATCTCCTCCGTCAGTGGATTCGCAAAAAGAACACCCTGACGATAACGGTTCAAACTGTCATCCAGATGAGCAAAAAGCAGTCTGAGCAACTCCTGATCATCGTACAATGGTGCCAGCATCCGGCTACTGACCGCTTCCGTCAGCTCCTTGGTTGCCTGGAAAACATCCAAAACAATCCTACCTGCTCGCGCCTCTCTTGGCACCTGTTCGGTCCCTAGCAGCGGAAGACACGCATACGCAATCTCGTGTTCGGGAATAGCGACGTTCAAACGCTGACATAATGCTCGAACCTCGTGCGAAAACAGCTCGTACCCGCTCCAATGCCTCGCTTCTCCCATCTCGGCATCATCCGCAGTGACCAATTGGCCCCGCTGTACACGATGGACGACAATGCATAAGCGAATCAGTAAACTAATCAGAGCTCGGTCTGCCAGCGTCTCCGCAGTAGCATTCATCCATGCTTTGATGCTATGAATGATCTCCCCTAACTCTGTCCGGCTGATCAGCCATTTCTCCAACAGCGGACCTGTTCTCGCTTCTTGTCCATTTTCTAAAAACATCCCTTGTACCATCCGATACATGTCGATTCCATCCAACAGATCGTGAATCAAGTTTTCGAGAGCATACCGCTTGTGCCGCTCACTCCCGTCCACCCGTACACCGTACCTTTGCTTCGCGACGAGCTCGAGACGCCAGCCATCGAGCAGCTTTTCCGCGTCCTTGACATCAGCCACGACGGTATTGCGACTGACTCCCATATGGTCGGCCAAATCGTTCATCCGCTGATACCCTTCTGACAGCAGAAGGATGAACAAAAAGTGCTTGACCCGATCCTTTTGCGGCAGAATGAGTGTCTTGCTGTCATCACTTTGCAAATTTTCCTTCAAAGCATTTCGATGCTCTTGTTCTTCCGTGATCCACAGCCCTTTATTCGGTTGAGAATGGAGGATGACATTTCGTTCCTTTAGCCATTGCCTAACGTTATCCAGATCGTACTTGACGGTACGTTCGCTTACCTGGAAATCGCGCGCGACGTCCTTAATTTTCAGCGGATAGTAGCTGTCGAGTATCACCTTCAGTAATGCATGGGAACGTGTGGTTAAAAAGACCATTCCTTTCTCCTTTCCATAAAAAGCTGTGTCCTTGCTTGAGATTCATTATAGAAAACGCTTTCTCGGTGGTAAAGAACGATTCCTTTCCCCATCAATCGTGCAATTTTTGCAATTATCAGTTCGATTCGACAACAACCGGTCGCTTGATAGATTTGTGGGCTGATGGAAGCTCTCATAAAAAAGGTCCGCAACGAAAGGTTACGGACCTCGACTTTTAGAAGCTGCTTACAGGATTCCACCCAAGCTCGCACCTTTGACAAACAGTCGTTCGATATTTTTCTCGACAGTTGGATCTGGTACCAATGGCGGTGCCTGATGGGGCTTTGTACGAGCATCAATGATCAAATTATCGCAACCCCAATGCTTGTTCTCGTAGTAGCTGTTCACACCATAAATGTCGTGAGATGGATTACTGCGTGTGAAGGTTGCCCACAGGAAGTTTTGAAGAGACGCGCTCATGA
Source organism: Brevibacillus sp. BC25 (assembly GCF_000282075.1). NCBI lineage: Bacteria > Bacillati > Bacillota > Bacilli > Caryophanales > Paenibacillaceae > Brevibacillus > Brevibacillus sp. BC25. The sequence continues at coordinate 79,033 of NZ_AKIX01000103.1, read as the reverse complement.
AGGTACTGTCATCACAAAGGATGATCATCGGGCAAGACGGGACCGGCCCTCTCGCTTGAATCGCGTCACACAGATTCTGTAATTGCTGCTGGGCGTTTGCGTAATCGGTAAATGCAGGACCTTGGATCGACACTACACCTGGCATAATCATGCGGGCATTCTCAAACTCTCGCAAATCCTTCAGCTCATCCGGCACCTCTTTGCACAGCTCTCGTTTTTGATCGCCGTAAGCAGCGAGGACAACCTTACTACCGCTGTTTAAGCCCGTTCCCGAATAATCCAGCGTATCAATAGTCGTGTTCGTATAAAAATGAACATCGCGATGCAGGTCGATTCTCTCCAAAATATAGGTCATAAAATCAACTTCATCATGCGTCGTCAATGGTCGATTTTCTTCTGCGGTAATGAATAAATACTTGGCCAAGCTCAATTGGCCAGTCCCTAAAATGCGGTTGGCTATGGTGAGCATCTCCGTCGGCTGTTTGACTTGCTGATAAGGCGTATATCGCTCGCTTCCGATGGCAAACAGCAGTGGATGCACACCGGCAGCATCTACAGCATGGACTTCTTTTACACCTGGGATTTCTTGCTTGATCGCATCGCCCGTTAAATCGTGAATCAGTTGACCGAATGACGTATCTTCTTGTGGCGGTCGGCCCACAACTGTGAATGGCCAGATGGCATTCGGCTTAGCGTACACTTTTTTTACCTTCATCACAGGGAATGAATGGATCAGACTGTAATAGCCGAGATGGTCGCCGAATGGTCCTTCTGGTTTCGTATCTCCAGGATAAATATCTCCTGTGATGACAAAATCCGCATCATTGCTTATGCAGTAACCATCGATATAGCTGTAGTGAAAACGACGGCCAGAAAGCAAGCCTGCAAAAGTAATTTCGCTCAAGCCTTCTGGCAACGGCATGACAGCCGATAAAGTATGAGCAGGCGGCCCACCAACGAAACAGCTTACTTTCAGCGGCATCCCCATTTTGGTCGCTTTGGCTTGGTGGACACCGATTCCACGATGGATTTGATAGTGCAAGCCAATTTCTTTGTTTACTTCATACTCATTACCAGTCAACTGCACACGGTACATACCCAAATTGGAATTCATGATTCCAGGCTTGTCCGGATCTTCCGAATAGATTTGGGGCAGCGTGACAAAAGCTCCGCCATCCATCGGCCAGCTTTGGATGAGTGGAAGATCGGTTATATTGATTTCCTGCGCAGTTACCGGCATGCTAGTGGATTTTTTTGCAGGCAAAGCCTTCAGAGCAGCAAAGCCGTTCTCGATATTTTTAAATGGCTGCTTTAGCGCTTTCATCGGATCATTGCGCATGGCAATTATATTTTCAGCGGCTTGCCAGGTGCTTCTGAAAATAAACTTGCTGCGCTCGATTGTTCCAAAAAGATTGGATACCGCACGAAATTTTGAGCCTTTTACATTTTCAAACAGCAATGCTGGTCCCCCAGCTTCGTACACCTTCAAGTGAATCGCGGCCATTTCCAGATAGGGATCTACTTCTTCGCGAATACGGACCAAATGTCCGTGCCTTTCCAAGTCCAGGATGCACTCTTCTAAATTCTGATACATATCTATAGGGCTCCAATCACTAGATTCTAGATTTACCTGTAGATCAATACCTTCTAATCATACAGGAAAGATCCTACAAATTCACGTTACCCTTCCGCACAATTTCTTGAAGCTCGCTCAGTTCTCTGATTTCGTACGTTGGCTGAATGCTCGTCTGATTTTCCTTGCCCAAAGGATTGAACCAGCACGTATCGATCCCGTAATGGGCTCCCCCTTGTATATCGGAGGTCAACGAATCTCCCACCATCAATACGTTCGTCTTCTCTGTCCATTGCAATTTGGAAAACGCGTAGTCAAAAATTTCCCGATCCGGCTTTTTGTAGCCGACCTCTTCGGAAATAATCAAGTGCTCAAAAGAGTTACACAGCGGTGAAGCGGCAATTCTTGCCGTTTGCACAGAGGCGAATCCATTCGTAATGATCCCCAAGCGGCAATCCTCCAAACTGTTGCACAACTCAACCGCTCCCGGTATCAAATGTACTTCTTTGCCCAAGGATTCGAGATAGGCGCTGCCGAACGCCGCAGCATCGACGTCTAGTTGAACAGCATTGAAAAGTCTTCGAAATCTCTCTACGCCAAGCTCTGCTAGGGTGATCCGCCCCTTTTCTAAATCCTCCCACAATCCTTTACTGATCTCTTTGTAAGTCGCTCCATAATCAGACGATCCCGTGGCGAGTCCAAACTGGGAAAACGTTTTTTGCAGTGCATTTTCTTCTGTCGTTTTGAAGTCGAGAAGTGTATCATCTACATCGAATAATATGACTTGATAGCGCATGTCAACCTCCATAAATCTTTACTGATCAAGTATTCGTACAAACTAACACCTTTCTATCATATCAAAAACAGAAGGCCAAACTGCATACAAAAAGCCTCGAACTGTAACATTCGAGGCCGTGAAAGATATTTTAGAGGAGCGGCTTCTGGATCAACGTCGCGAATTTGAATCGATGAACATGACCATCGTTAAACGTGGTTGATCCACGTACGAAATGAACATGTTTTCCATTCCCAACCGGAATGGCAGGTCCAGTTACAATTCGCACGCGATGGAGATGATTGAAGAAGTCTGTATTGGACCGAATGACATGAACGTGGCTTTTTCCTCTTGGGATTGCTTGACCAGTGACGCCAGCAAAACGGTGATTGTGTCGATCTGCTCCTTCTTCTGCAAGCTGCGTGCTACCTAAAAACTCATGCACATGTCTCTGAATTCTTGTTGTACTTTTACTTTTTAACTTCCATTTTAATCTTTTTTTCTTAGCCATTGTTATCATCCTTCCATCCCTGGCTTGCTATCACTGTATTCAGTGTGACAAGGATGCGGACTGGTCAACAGCTTGTTTTCTACGAAAATCCATACTACCATAGCTTAATTGGCACTTTTTCCTACATAGCTCCCTGCAATGATGATCGAATTCGTGTATCCACCACTTACATTATCGAAGCCAGAGAGCAAGGTTCGGACCCCCACAAATTCAACCGTATCATCTTCGTAGATATCTAATGCACCTAGGTAAACAACTTGGTAGCTATCCTCCTCGTCATTGACGACATGCAAGACAGAAAAAGTCCCGATTTCCGGTATTTCTTCTTCTTCGATGCTCAACACCGTTCCGCTATCTTGAATCATCGAGGCATGATACTTGGAAATATTTTTATTGATATGTTTGGGTTGTACATTTTGATCGACTAATTGCTGGGCTTCCTTCACCTTATCCCCGGTTGCCGGAAACAGATGAGCATGCTTTGCCAAAAACGCTTTGGATTCCGGTGGAAATTCTTCTCCAGCTTCAAAGCCATTCACTTCATGTAAGGCGAGTACAGCCAACGAATGGTACGTAGCTGTATTATTTTTTTCTGATTCCGCAATTGTCTCTGTACCTTCATTCGTGGAAGAAAAGCCTTGCGTGGCTAAATTGGAAAACACGGATGAAGTACTTGAATTGTTTGAACCACATCCTGTAACGAGAATAAAGGCAACAAGTATGAATGCATAGTAAAATGAAACCCTCATCTAACTCAACCTTTCCTATTATTTCCTTCCCTTCATTATCTCATGGTATTTACCTTGCAGGAGGTACACTCTTTCCTACCGAATTATCTCACTACATGGTTGAAAGAAGGTGAAGCAATGAACGCACTCTTAGTGATTGATGTGCAAAACGGAATTGTGAGTTGTGGGGATTACAAAGAGGCACTTTTTTTGATGGAACAGGTGGTCAAAGATTTTAAAGAGAACAATCGTCCTGTCATTTTTATCAGACATATCGATGATGCAGAAGAAAGTCCACTGAATAGAAGCTCTATCGGTTCTGAAATACACCCTCCATTAAAAGACTATTCCGATTACTTGATCGAGAAGCAAACCCCTAGTTCCTTCTTCCAAACTGAACTCACACAGACTTTAGAAAAGTTAGGGGTCGATCATCTTTTTATCATTGGCTTTGAGACGGAATTTTGTTGTATGTTTACAGCAATCGCTGCCTATGATCGCGGATATAAAGTGACGTTCATTAAGGACGCGACGGGTACAACCAATACTGCCGAATCATACGGCATGCAAGGATTAGACATTAAACAGTTTGTAGGAACCGTTCTCTGTTGGTCTAGTGTCATTGAAGTCGTAAACTACGCCGAGTACGCTGAAAAATACAAATGATGTGAGTAGGTTGTGTCTTTTATCCGAGGACTCGCAGTCGATTTCCCAACGGGGATTAGATGGCGAGTTTTTCATATGTGTCATTTTATTTATGGATACGCGCTACCCCCCACTCACACATCAGATTCAAGATCGTCCGCAAGCTCTCTCCTTCCTCACTAAGTAAATACTCGACTTTTAAAGGAACCTGATGATAGACGGCTCTGTTGATTAATCCATCTTCTTCAAGCTCACGTAGCTGCTGGGTCAGCATTTTTTTCGATGCGTTTGGCATATAGCGATGTAGCTCGCCGAATCTTTTGGTCCCCTCTTTTAACAAGCACAGAATCACGACCTTCCACTTCCCACCAATTACTTCCAATGTCGCTTCAACGGGTACGTTATATTGTTTCGTTTGAATTTTGCATTCCTCCATGCTTTTTTCCCGATTGGTTTGGTACCTTTTTGCACACCAGGTTCCCGGATTTAGTCTAAAAACAGCCGGTTACACCATAGCGTGTAGACCAGCTGTTTTTGTGCTCTAAATTAGATATTTTCGTTCTTCAGCGATTCAACGATATTCTGCTCTTTATGTTTTCTAGTCGCATAGAGGATTGATGTACCCACAATGAAAAACACACCTATCCCTGCAATTATGAGATCCGCCCAAGGCACCGTAAAAGCAAATTCAAAATTACGGCTAAGGCTCATGTAGATGAAAAACATCACACATAAACTAATCGGTAAACCGTAAATAAGCGACTTCATTCCATAAAAGAATCCTTCGAAGCGTAGCATTTTCTTCATGCCCTTTGGCGTCATGCCAATGGAAGCCAACATCGCAAACTCACGTTTTCTCAAGGCCATCCCTGTCGAAATCGTGTTGATAATATTTGCCATACAAATGAGTCCGATGAGAACCACAAACCCATAAAGGAATACGGATGTGACTGTGGCGCGATTCATTGAATCCTGACGCTCCTCAATCAGATTGTTCGTATAGATATGTACATCTGGATATTTGTTAATAATCGGGTTTATTTCATTTTCCAATGCCGCAGACTGCTCTGTTGTAAATTGAACCTCGCTGGTAACTTGCTCAGACAGCATAGCGTTACCTCGTTCTCGTAGCTTGTCAAAGCCTCGTTCAGAAACAACAAATGTCACCGTTAAAGCATCTTCCTGGTAGCGTAGCATAAATGGTGGACGTTTATCCGTGATAGAAGCAATTCGGACTTTAGCTCCTTCAATCAAAGTGAGAGGTAGTTCTGATCCCTCTTGGACTGTTAGTTGAGAGATATCTGTAAAATTATGTTCTTCTTTCAAGGTGAACCGATTGACAAGTATTGCAGAAATCTCGTCACCTTCCCATTTCTTTGCATCAATCCCCGCGGATTGCAGGTACGCTGCAAAAGAGGCCTCATCAAGAGAAACAATGTTTGCAGACATGAAGTATTTCCCATCAGGATTAAGAGTATGGCGACTGGAGATGTCTGTGGTAACCTCGTTTTCGTTGAGGATTAGATCAGCACCGATAAGTTGGGTCTTCACTTTTGTCGTTGCGTTTTTGACGGACATCAATTCATTTGTTAATGACCTTACCCTTTCCAGATCGGCTCCCCTTGCGTTTACTGACAAATCATAGGGTAGCGGTGCTTGTGCCATATTATAGGACTTATCCATATACAACGAAAAGGAAGAAGCTGCTAGGTACAAGATTACACTGATCGCAAGAGAAAAGACAGTTGAGCGATAGTGGTGTTTATTCCTTTTCAGATTTTTTAATCCTAGTTCCGCTTCATATCCAAACAACTTACGGATCATTTTGGATGTACGAACTTCTTTTTCTTTTAGTTCGATATCCTTTGTCTGGCGGATCGCAGTTATCGGCGTAATTCTCGATGCCCTCATTGCTGGAAACCATGCAGAAATGAGCAGTGTCAAAATGGAAAACAAAATGACAGCAATCATACTGTACGGCTCTATCACCAATCGCATCGGTTCACTAACTCCAAACATTTTTTGAATGAATGGGCTGAGCAAATGGAGAGTAACACCAATGCCAATGGACCCAAAAAACAATCCAGCTGGAATAGCTATGACCCCGATCACAGCAGCTTCAAAAAATACAGAAGCCCTTTTTTGTTGTTTCGTCGCCCCTACGCTAGATAACATCCCTAAAGTTCGACTACGCTCTGAAAGCGAGATCGCAAACGCGTTGTAGATTAGTGAGACAGATCCAATCAGAATGATAATTCCAACGGTAAGAACTGCCAGATACATCGTGTTAAGAAAGTGGGAATCATTCGAAATCCCGGAATAAAGCAACAGGTCCCGATTGTACTTGATTTTTACTCCATTCGATTTAACTTGATCCTTTACTCCGCTTACCTTACTAGCAATCGTGTCGCTCGTTTCGTAAATGTCATTCCCTAAACCTTTAAAATCCTTATATTCAACACTTACCGTATAGGGAGAACCCTCCGCTAAATCACCCTCGGAAAGACCACTAAATGCACGGTATGCAGCCATTACTTCCTGCTCTTTATCTGGTGCTTGTACAATCCCGGTAATCGTGTATGTTTTCTTCTTTGTAGGGGTAAAGACTTCCTTTGATTGGTAGACATCATAGTTGCCCAACGTCTCGCTCTTCCCATCCACATTCAAGCTACGTTTGCCAAAATTTAATGTAACTACCTCTCCAACCTTCAAGCTTACACCAGCGGTTCGAAGATACTGCGATGAAAGTGCCAGTTCATTTTCATTCTGAGGCAAACGCCCATCAATTAGGCTCACCCCTATTACATCGTGATTACTGTGTCCAGTAATATACAAATAGGGCTTCACGCTGTTTGGAGAGTTAGAAAGTCGTGCAAATCCGAGCTTCTGGTCAATGTCGTATCTTTCAATCGCTTCTGTATTTGTAATAACCGCAACATCTTCTCCTGCAACATCAAGAAAAGCTGCCTGCCAATTACCAGAGTAGGCAATCGCGTTTCTCTGCATCATATCCATGAAAGAACTACTAATCGAAAATACTGCTGTAAGCATTGCGACAGAAATGACAACCCCAATGATTGTAACAAGGGTACGGCTCTTATTCTGCTTCATATAGCGTAATGTGAGCTGATATACGATATTCATCGCCGGATCACCTCATCTCTAGAAATCCTGCCATCCGAAATGCCAATAATACGGTCCGCTTGTAAGGCAATGTTTTCGTCATGTGTAATAACAATCAGGGTTTGATGCCGTTCTTTGTGTAGTTTTTTCAAGAGCTTCACAATCTCAACACTGTTTTTGCTGTCTAGATTCCCCGTAGGCTCGTCAGCCAATACAATGGCGGGACTGCTAATCAAGGCACGACCAATGGACGCACGCTGCTGCTGACCTCCAGAAAGCTGGTTTGGCAGATGCTTTAATCGCTGTTGAAGACCTAGAGTCTCTACGATACCGGAAAAGATTTCTTGATTTACTTCTCTACCGTCTAATAGCAATGGCAAGGTAATATTTTCCTCTACAGTAAGGACTGGGATTAGATTGTAGAATTGATAGATAAGTCCAATCTGTCTGCGTCTGAAGATGGCCAGTGCCGTTTCATCCATCGCGTATATATCAGTCTGGTCAACAATCACCTTACCGGATGTGGGCGTATCAACGCCCCCCAGAATATGCAGAAGAGTAGACTTACCTGAACCAGATGGTCCAATGATCGCCACAAACTCCCCTTTTTGTACGGAAAACGAGATATCGTTCAGTGCAGTAACAGCTGTTTCGCCATCACCGTACGTCTTTGACAGGTTCTCTACTCGTAAAATCTCCATCATGATCCTCCTAGATTCGTTATTACGTATAGAATAGCTGCCAAAGATGTCTCGTCGGTGACATTCAATCTTACAATTTTGTCATCTAAATCATTTGCTTGTAGAATTTGATTTTGAATGTTGTTCCTACACCAATCTGGCTTTCCATAAACACATCGGCGTTTTGACTTTGCAAGATTGTTTTAGACATGGCTAGCCCTATTCCAATACTATCCGCTCCAGCATTCTTCCCTTTATAAAATCGTTCAAAAATGTGCGGAGCATCTTCCGGGCTAATCCCCTTGCCACTGTCGGCAATGACAATTTGTGTATACAATGCTGTTTCCTCATACGAAATAGTAATACGTCCCCCGACCGGCGTATGCTCAATCCCGTTTTTAATTACGTTCAAAATGGCTTCTACCGTCCAGTTTTCATCTCCATACACGAAAAGGTCTTCTTTACAGGAAAAAGAAAGCTCCTGATTTTTTAATTCCATGGGGACAAGGAGTGGTTCTAATGCCTTGTTTATCATTTTTTTGACAGATACGAATTCCTTCTTGAAAATAACGCTCTGCACTTCGATTTTGGACAGCTTGAGCAATGAAGTCACGAGCCATTCAATACGCTTCAACTGATTGATAATCTTGCCCAAGAACTCATCCCTCTTGTCAGGAGGTAGACTAGGGTTGTTTAACAAATCAGCCATGACAAACATGGAGGCAAGTGGCGTTTTTAGTTGATGGGAGATGTTCGAAAGAGTATCTGCCAAGTATTGTTTGTCCTTTTTCAGAAGAGTAGACTGCTCGGACAACGTTAAGGTAACTTTATAAATATCATTTTTCAGAATGCTCAATTCACCCTCAACGTTATCCCTAATATCCATCGTGGGTTGGCCTGAATATACAGAAGCCAAATAATAAGCGAGTTTACTGATGTCCTGATAACGTTTCCGGGTAAATAGGAAAAAACAGGAAAGGAGCAGAAATACCATGGCAATCGCCACAATCCCCGCTTTCCAATCGATTATCCAAAGAATTGTGATCCCAATGATGGAAATAACCACGCTATACATACATAACTTCTGTATTTCTTTGTTTTTAAGCATGACTTCCACTCATTCGATAGCCAAGTCCGCGTACGGTTTCTATCACTTTGGGATTCTGGCTATCATCCTCCAACTTTTCTCGAAGCCGCTTAATGTAAACAGAAAGGGTATTGTCATTGATAAAGCTACCATCTAGATCCCAAATACCCTCTAATAACTGATTTCTGGACAGAACTTGCCCTCTACTATTTATGAATGCCAACAGCAAACGATATTCTAAAGCAGTCAGCATCACTTCCTCGGTTCCTTTGTACACTTTAGCCAGTTTTGTATTTACGACAACATTTCCAATCTTCACTTTGTCAGTCGGGTTGGGTTCTTTTTGGTAGTGCCTAAGGGATGACTTCATTCGGCTAACCAGCTCCCGGATACGAAACGGCTTTGTGATATAGTCGTCTGCTCCCATATCTAACCCCCGAACCACATTGATTTCATCATCACACGCCGTTAAGAAGATGACAGGTGCATCCTGATTTTCTTTTACATATTCGCAAATCTCATAGCCATTTCCATCTGGCAAAGTTAGATCCAGTAAATAAATATCAAAACGTTGTTGCTTGATTGTTTCAATTGCAGCTTGTTTCCCTTCACAAAGAACTACTTCATAACCCTCACTGGAGAGCGAATAGTGCAAACCCTCTGCAATGGTCTTGTCATCTTCTACTACTAAAACCTTCACTGTTCATCCCCCACTATCATCATAATTTTAGTTTAAAATAATCAATTACTTCTTCTTTTGCAATATCTTGCATCCTTTACAGATCGTTCAGTCATTGCTATATGACAAAAGGTGTCATAATTGGCACTTTATACTGAATCCATCACCAAAACGATTGGAGGATTTCGGTATGATAGGTCTGCGTATTTTCGCAAAATGGGTATTGATTGTAGGGTTGTGCTTGATGTTTTTTTCATCTGGTATTTATAAGCTGATTGGGCATCCAGAAACAACACTCGCTTTCCACGCTTTCGGGTTTCCCCATTGGTTCCAAGTTGTAATCGGTTTAGGCGAAGTGCTCGGCGGATTGGGCTTACTGATGAAAAAGTATACACGTTACGCCGCTTATACGCTCGCAGTGATTATGCTTGGTGCTACAATCACTCTTCTTTTACACGGTGACACGACTACTGTAGTGATTCCGTTTGTCTTACTCCTTGTTTTCTTGCTTATGGGTCGCCAAGGTGGTAGCAAAAAACAGCCGAATCATGCTACGTCGATTTAATATCTATGGCTCGCTAAAAAGGCCGCCAGTTCCCACCCGTAACCAGGTGAGGATTTGACGGCCTCCCGCTTTTTCTTCAAGCTCGTTCGTTTACAAGTGCTTTTTTATAAAGTGTAGGAGGGTCTGACCTTGGGCGGTAAGAATCGCTCCCTTACCCTGGCATTTGGGGCATGATTCCTCTTGCTTGTTTTCATTCACAAGAATCCCCTTGCCTTTGCATTCCCAGCAGGATTGCTCTAAGTCATCCATTGAAATCGTCATGAGACAAAACCCTTTCCCTGCTAAAAATAACCGTACCTTGTCCTGATTTTAACACGAATTCGTCATGTTCTGCCAGCAAGTTCACTATCGGGACGGCAGGCTCTTCCCATCTAGTGCAGCAATTATTTATTACATACCCTTCTGCTTGAAATCATAATAGGTAAAGATAGTAAAAAAGGAGGGATGACAAGTGGATCAAGAAAAAGTGACCATCAAGATTAACGACAATGGATCAATTCGTGTTACGGGTACAGTTGAATTGCTGGATGGAGCAGGTGACAAGTATGAAGTCGGTTCATCTTTTTCACTCTGTCGATGCGGTCAATCCGAGAAGAAACCGTTCTGTGATGGCACGCATAAAAAAGTAGGATTCGAAAGTGCACCACGAGTAGAAACATGATTCGAAAGAGCGCAGATGCGCTCTTTTTTCATTTATCAATCGCTTTTTATGTCAAATTGTTTCTTCATTGAAATATTGGTATAATTTTGAATAATATTGTTGGAAAGGTTTTGATTACATGCTGTACGTAGTAAGTTTTGTAGTCGCTTTGTTTCTCGTCAGCTTTTTTAATACACTGCGACAAGTCATCCATAACCCGAATCAATATCTTATGTCTGCAGCCATCACGGCATTTTTAGGAGCGGTCTTATTTTTCTTGATTGTCCTGAATAGCTAACATTCCGCAAGGGAAAGTGAGCCTATCTCATGAAAAATACCCCCATCTGGTTTACTGTTGTTTCCATAGTTCTCGTTTTGATTGACGGCGTATATTTTTTATACCTAAGATAAAGACATTCCGATCCCATACGCAATGACGAAGAACTATCTTTCATTCGGTTATGGCTGACAAAGTTAGGAGTGCACAACCATGTATGCACAAACAGTTCGATACGCTCAATTTGGAGAACCCCATGAAGTATTGAAGATTGAACAGCGGTTGATTGAGCCTCTGAAGCAAGGTGAAATTTTGGTGAAAATGAGCGCACGTCCTATAAATCCTTCTGATGTCATCCCGATTCGTGGTGCGTACAAGCATCGCATCAACCTTCCCGCCATTCCTGGGTATGAGGGGGTTGGTACCGTTATTGATACAGGTCCTTTTGCTCCCCGCTCTCTTATCGGTAAACGTGTTCTGCCTTTGCGCGGTGAGGGTACGTGGCAAGAATACGTAAAAACGACAGCCGAGCTAGCCATTGCGGTTCCCGATTCGATCCAAGATGATATCGCCAGTCGGTTGTACATCAACCCCATCACTGCGTGGGTCATCTGCAATGAGACTCTTCAACTGTCTTCTCATCAGGTTTTGCTAGTCAATGCAGCCAACTCAGCCATTGGTCGCTTGTTTATTCAGCTATCCGCTCTTTTCGGTTTTAGGGTGATCGCCATCGTCCGAAACGCAATATATACCAAGGAGTTGATGCAACTCGGGGCGTGGCAGGTCATCGACAGTTCATGTGTGTCGACTTATGATGCCATCATGAGTGTAACGAACGGACAAGGTGCTCATGCGTCTATTGATTCCATTGGCGGTTCAGATGGTTTAGAACTGGCGAAGTCTACACGTGCTGGCGGAATTTTCTTGTCTTTAGGCCTTTTATCGGGAGTTCAAGTGGATTGGTCGATCATCTCGAAAGAGCTTGGCGTTCTCCCTCAATTGTTTTTATTGCGCCACTGGAATCAACGAGTTTCCGTGTCTACCTGGCACGAAACGTTTGAGAAAGTCATCGAGCTCGTTCAGAATGGGAAGCTCCTTTTAGCAGAGCCTGGAGAGAAATTTGCTTTGCATGATGTACTAGAGGCGGTGCAATTTGCGGAGAGCTGTCATCGTACGGGAAAAATCATCTTGGTGTAATTGCTTGGAAGCACTCTTACATCCTAAACGCTACTTTTCTACGAGCAAAATAAATGATAAGCTCTCGCTGTAGTGAAAACGTAGATGTAAAAGGAGTAAATCATGACTATCCCTCTTTTTGAGAACTATACGGTTTACGAAAATACTCCTAGCGTCGAAGATTACGTAAGATTGGGTTTGCCTATACGGCTCCTCGTTCTGTAGGGATGTACAAGTGGTTTAAATAACACCGAAGCCAAAAATGAGCGTTTTCTCGCCCTTTTTGGCTTCGACGAAACATAGGGGGTCCTATGGCTAAACATGAAAAGAGATTTCTTAAAAATTACGAATCAAAAGCCTCTGAATATCTGAACGATAAAGAAAAAGCATCTAATCTCCTAAAAAAAGCAATGAAAAAAGCAGATAAAAAAGCGATCGGAGATGTTTGGGAGAATTTACAGCTACTTTTTAGTATTTTCGGAGATTGGACGAGTGGAAAATACCGAACAATCCCTGTTAAATCCATCTTGATGATTATTGGCGGAATTTTGTACTTTGTTTCACCTGTAGACGCCATCACAGATTTTATTCCTGTTGTTGGTTTACTAGATGACGCGACAATCATTGGATTGGTGTTTCGACAAGTGAGCAGCGACCTTACTCTATACAAAGAATGGAAACAAAAAGATTTTTTACAGGAATAGGTAAAACCCATACGAGGTGCTTTGATGGCGTTACACAAGTATTTACATCATACATTTCCAGCGTTAATGCTTAGACCACCTTTGTTTTATAGCTGGGATATTGGAATCCGTTTTGAGCTGGGTGTGGACTACGATTACCATCATGTTTATGAAAATTGCCCCTATTTACAAGGGGTTTATACACGAGCGATTACTTTATGTAAGACTTTACATGCACCTAACGATGACATCTATATCGTAGTGGATGTTAACGATTTTGGAGACGGTGGAGCTTTCAAACGTAAATTGAACGTCTTTTCCAAGTATGTGAAGAAAAAATCACTTTTGTGTAAGCTGCAACAACACACCATCCCTTATGTTTTTCCAGAAGACGATGAGAATAAAGCCTATCTAACGCATCGGTTCTTCTTGAAGTGCACGATATCCGACTTTGCATATGTTCCAATGATAAAAGCAATCTGCCGTCAGGATATGGGATTAAAGCCACGTATTTTTCATCGGGTATATTTTATCAATACCACCAAACATACCATCTTTCACATTTATGACGATCGAGGCTGTGATTTAGTAGCCACTTCTCCTGAAACAATCAGAGGGATATATGAAAGCTATTCGCATTGGATATTAGACTATGACAGAGCCAAGATCGATCAGGTATTTTCGTAAACGGAATCAGTTAAGGCAACACATTTCCGGCAGAAAGATAGATGTCATACCACTCTTCTCGCGTCAAGCGAATATGGGCTGCTTTCACGCACTCTTTCATTCGGTCGATATTCGTCGTGCCAATGACTGGTTGCATGTTCGCCGGGTGCCGTAGTAGCCAAGCGACGGCGATTGTCGTGTTGGACACTTCATATTTAGCTGCCATTTCATCGGTTTTTTTGTTCAACTCAGGAAATTTCTCGTTCCCAAGGAAAGATCCTTCGAAAAATCCATATTGGAACGGCGACCAAGGCTGAATCGTAATATCATGCAGCCTGCAGAAGTCGAGTACACTCCCATCGCGGTTCACAGCCGAATTGTTCTCCATATTGACATTGAATCCTTGCGAGATCATCGTCGCGTTCATAATGCTGAGCTGCAACTGGTTAGCGACGATGGGTTGCTTCAAATATTTGTTTAAGAGCTGGATCTGCATCGGATTTTGATTGGAGACGCCAAAGTGGCGCACTTTACCCGTGCTTTCCAGAAGATCGAACGCTTCCGCTACTTCTTCCGGCTCGACAAGCGTGTCTGGGCGATGCAGTAGCAATACATCCAAATATTCAGTTTTTAGTCGTTTTAGAATGCCATCCACTGCATTCAAAATATGCTCTTTGGAAAAGTCGAACATGCCAGGACGAATGCCACATTTCGATTGCAATAGGATACGCTCGCGAACGCTAGGGCTCATCTGAATCGCTTCTGCAAATACTTCCTCACATCTGCCTTTTCCATAAATATCTGCATGGTCGAAAAAGTTCGCCCCTTCTTCAATCGCTGTTTGTACGAATCGCTCCGCTTGCAGCTTGTCTAGTGACCCAATCCTCATGCACCCAATAGCGATGACTGGTACTTCTAACTTGCTCGTGCCGAGTGGTATGGTTCTCATGTCAAACCTCCGATTCCATTTTTTTCATTGTGTCCTTTCGATACAATCGTTTCAAAAGGAAGGCGATCCATGTTGAAATGGATGTACAGGCTTAGAGAGCCGGGCTTGTTAAAACGGATTATCATGAGAGCTCATTGGTTTATTCAACTCACAAGACTGAGAATCCTGCGGGAATGGTCAAATTAAAAGTCCTTCCCCAATTACCAAGGAAGGACTTTTTGTTTGGTGTAACTTCCCTGTACACCCGTGATTCTTCTATTTTCGGTAGTAATATTTCGCCCATTCGTTGATGATTTGGCCCACTCTTGTCTTTTACAACCGGGAACTTCTTATAACTTCTACTCATCACTAACCTCCTTTTTGGGAAGTTAATGACCGTAGTTCATTTCCTTCAAAGTTTCGTTTCCAATCGTGCTTTTCTGCAATTGTTGCAAAAACAAGAAAAGCCTTTGTAATCAAAGGCTTTTCGACCATTTCTTATGGATCGGGTGATGGGAAACATCCCCGTTCGGTCTTCTCTGCGTGCTTTTTCATCAGGCATGCGCAAACGTTTGCTGCGAAATAATTCGCCCACTCTCCATTTTCACTACCTGATCAGCAAGATGGAAGTAGCGATCGTCGTGTGTGATCGCAATTACACATTTGCCCTGTCTTTTCATTTCTGGTAGCAAGGATTCGTAAAAGAATTGACGATACTCTGGATCTTGGTCTGCTGCCCACTCGTCGAAGAGGAAAATAGGTCGGTTTCTTACCAGACTGAGCATTAAGGCAAGACGCTTACGTTGACCCGTAGACAGCTTTGTCGTGCTAAACGTTCCCGTTTCATCCACTTCTACTTTGTCAGCGATGCGAAGCACCTCTAAATATTTGCTCACTTCCTCTTGCTTCGCCTGGTAATCGACTCCATACATCTTCTCAAACAGGTAGAAATCACTAAAAATCGCGGAAAAGAATTCGCAGCGTTGGTCAGCATTCACTTTTTGGCCGTTCATGAAAAACTCGCCCTCATCCTGCTCATACAATCCGGTAATCAGCTTGGCAAACGTTGACTTCCCGCTACCGTTACCACCAACAATGAAGACGATTTCCCCTTTTTGGCAGGAGAAGTCCAGCGGCCCTACGGAAAACTCTTCGCCCTCCTTGTTTTTGTATCGGAAACGCACCTGTTCAGTTGAAAATGACTCAAAGTCTTGCGAGCTCCGCTCAACCAAGCTTTCCTCTTCTCTTCTCGTTTCCACTGATAACGAATCCAGCAACGCATTCAGCCGCTGCCAACTGATCTTGATCCGAATCAGCTCCGGTACTGCATTCAAAATACCGTGAACAGGCCCAGTCATATACAGAAAGACAAACACATAACTAATCAGCATCTCTTTTTGAAGCGAAGGGAAAAGAACCGGGAATAAAAAGGCAACTGTGCCGATTACCACAACGAAAAGCAATTCCCCAATCAAATACACGTTCACAAATTTAAATTGGCCCGCTGATTTCTTATGTCGATAGTCCGAGCAGCTTCTTTCCATGTCTTCTTCAAATTCTTTTCGTTGTGCCTGCGTCAGATACAGCTCCTTGAAGCCTCCGATCATATCGGTAATATAGGAGAAAAACACATTTTGGATGTCTCTGGTTTCCTCCCATACTTTGTTTGCAAAGCGACCTGCCAGCGTATACAAGCCTACAGCCACAAAAATGACAGCCAGACAAAATAAAAATCCGTATAGATCCAGCGAGCCCAGATAAATGAAGCAAAACACGAGTGTAACCGCACTCGTCAGTGCCACAACGACACTATTGGCGAATGTACTGATCGTTTCCGTATCGTTATTTAACCCCGCATATATTTCACCGTTATCAAGTGTCTCGTACTTTTGATAAGGGGTCCGAAAAATTTTGCGGATCAGTTCCATTCTTTTTTCGTATACGATTTCATTTGTGATCACAATCAGTCGGCTACGCATCATTTTCTCCCCGACGATATATAACAAGATACCCAGGAGAAAATACAGGAAAATGGCTGCATGAAATTTGTTCGTAGAAGTGAGCGCCAGATTGATCATAAAAATAATCAGCGCATTCCCAAATCCGCTAATAAGTCCCTGTATGACAATAGACGTCATGGATGTTTCTTGCGATTTCGGGAACAAGCGGATGAGTGTGATGTAGACATTAAACAGAGCGAGTCCTGCCACCAATGCGTACATGGCGTAAAAAATGGTGATCGGAAGCCAGACCTCGATGAACGCCCATGGTAAGCCCATAAAAAAAACATCCGGCAAATAGTATAAGGCGGCTGTTAAAACACCTCCCATGACAATAAATGCAACAAAGGATGCAAAACAGATTCGCCCCGCATTCGCGGAGAGTTTTCGTTCACCTCGATAGACTTGCACAAAAATCTGCACGATCCCCCCACCAAGTAACAACAAAAGGATACCAAGGATTACGAGAGAAATGCTTGCCATACGATCCGCTTGAAGATTGGTGTCAGACACGACTACGGGAGCTTCTTTCCCTAGTGTGAGATTGACGGCACCTTCTGCTATAACAAATGCGTTCAACGAGTTGATATTGGTCAAAACGACGGCGCCCAGCTTTTCTTCTGGACGAAATACCATGTACGAAGAAAATGCAGGGTTATTGCCGCCGTGCGAAATTTGCCCTCCACCATCCTGGTAAATCATCCAGCCTGATGCATACGAGAAACCGTCTGTCGCAGGAGCTACCGAACGATCAGGAAGATGAGAAGCACGCACCAGCTCGGGACGAAACGCAGATGCCTCCAACCCCATCTGAATCTGCAACCATCGTTCCATATCATTTAAATTGGAAACGACATAACCCGCTGGCGTATTTCCACGATATTCCGGTGCATCATACACGCGTGGGGAAAAGAACTCGATTTTGTGTCCTCTTGCCATCTCCTCCACGGGTGCCTGTGCCTTCAAAAAGGTATCGGTTAGCCCCAATTTGGCAATGACTTGTTGCTGTACATACTGTTCATAGGACTGTCCGGTGATTTTCTCGACCACATAGCCCAAGATATCGTAGTTAATGGTGGCGTATTCATACTCGGTGCCTGGCTTGCGAACCAGTTCAGAATGATTGATTGCTCGCACAGTTTCTTCGATCGCATTCTCACTGGAAGAAATAGGGATCGAACCAATGCTTTCGAACGGAATCCCGCTAGTATGATACAGCAAATGCTTAATCTGGATCGTTTCCTGTTGTCCTTTATAGGTAACGCGAAACCACGGGATATAGTTCTGAACCGGGTCGTCCAGCGAAAGTCGCTTTTGCTCGACAAGCTGGTGAACTGCTAGCGCTGTAAAGGCTTTGGAGTTCGATCCGATTTCAAACAATGTGTCAGCAGTAACCGGCTCTTGCTTCTGGGTGTCAGAGAAACCAAACGATTGCTTGTAAATGGTTTTCCCCTCTTTGACGACCACAACGGCTGCACCCGGGATTTTTTCCGACTCCATGGTTTTATTGACCAGCTGTTCGATTGCTGTTGCGATTTCCGTATCCTGTCGAACGCTCGTTTCGGCGTACACGGGCATACTGCCGGAAAGTACGAGAACCAGACACATCAGCAAAAATGCTAGTTTTCTTCTCGACTTATCTATGATCTTTTGCAGAATGATCCACTCCTTTTTAGGCACTGTGTCTGTGGGAAAGACCGCAACCAGTACATGATGTAATTGGGATTGGATAGAAACCGTGGCGAATCAAACTCGCCACGGTTCCTTATTACGCATCGCACATATACACGGGTTTCGAGTAGAGGCGCAAGGTTTCTCTCCATTTTCTAACCAATCGCTCCCACTGTTCTAGCTCGATTTGCTCCTGTTTCAATAGGCTAATCGGAATACACAAGTTTAATAGACGCCCGTCTATTTCAAAACGGGTGACACCCGCAGGCAAAACATGCCCTTCCGATACGATACGCTCCAATTCTGATAGACTGATTGGCGGGAACCGTATCAAGGCGGTTCCTGTTTCTGGCCATTCGAGCATCCCTGTCGGCAGACGATGCACCGGGTGGCTATAGTTGTAACTGTCCACTAATTGACGCCATAGCGTCATTCGCCACTCATCATCCTGCCGATTCTCCTTTGGATACAGATAGAAGCGTTCCTTGTTCCCTATCTTCATTTCTGCTACAGGTGTTTCTCGTAAGCGATCTGTTTCCCACCGAAACACAGAATCCTGCTCCACTGATTGTAACCATGCAGCGACTGGCACAATATGATCCCACATATCCAAGTGAAAATCCTCATGCTCAACTACC
The DNA here is from genome assembly GCF_000282075.1 of Brevibacillus sp. BC25. NCBI lineage: Bacteria > Bacillati > Bacillota > Bacilli > Caryophanales > Paenibacillaceae > Brevibacillus > Brevibacillus sp. BC25. The sequence goes on along the minus strand of NZ_AKIX01000103.1, from coordinate 59,988 downwards.
TGTACGGGGATATGTTTGCACCCAAGCTCTTGAAGAGCAAAAGTCCGATGTGCCCCATCAATGATCAAATACTGGCCGTTTTGCATGAGAATCGCCAGCGGAGGATGGCGCAAAATCCCTTCCTCCTCAATGATCTGTCTGGTCTTGTGTAATCGCTTGTTTTCATGTGACTCGTGCAAACAAATACGAGATGACTCTACCAGTTTTAGATTTGCCAGCACATCGTACAAAATGGTAACCTCCAGTTAGTCTTGCAAGTGAGTTCCGATCCCCTGCGAGAGTGCTTGTTTGTAATAGTAGGCAGCAATGGCGATATCAAAAATCGCCATCCCCATCGGATTAAACATGATGGGCTCATCTTGTGGAAACTCTTTCATCTGGTCAAGGCAAACGATATCTGTGATGGACTTGGTATCTTCTTTTTGCAAGCCTCTCTCCAGATGCATGATTTCGATGTCTGTGTTCTCACGGCAAACTTCGATCCAGTCATCTACGATAATGGAGCGGGTATAGTCGAGAATTTTTGGTGTAAAATCGCGTAACGACACATTTAACAACAAAGAATGACGTTTTGGTTGCTTGTCAATAAAACCATGCGGTGATACCGTGCACGTAATGAACACATCTGCCTCGCAGTATGCTTCTTCCCACGTTTGCGCGATAACCGTTTTCTCTTTTATCTCAGCCGGAATATGCTCCTGCTGGATACCCGCAATGTCATAGAGAACCACCTTGTCGATCTTCTCTCCTAACATGGCCGTAACCATTTGTAGATGAAGTCTGCCAATCGGACCAAATCCGATAATTCCGACCGTTACATTTTGCAGGGGACGTACTTGTTCGTAATGCTTGAGGAGAAGACCGGAAACAGAAGCAGTTCGAATGCCGCTAACCAGGGCCGTATTTATCGTTGCCACAGGCTTACCCGTTCTGGCTTCGTTCAGGATGGTAATCGAATGCGCGCGTTGGATACCCTCTTGGAGGTTTTTCGGGAAACTGGCAATCCACTTGATTCCCGCCATGTAAGTATCTCCGCCTACAAATGCTGGCATGGCAATAATGCGGTTTGACATGTCATGATATCGCAAGTAAGGTTTAATCGGCTGTGCGTAATCTTCCTTTTGTAAGGAAATCACAGCATGTTCAATGACATCAATGGTTTCCTTCCAATTCTTGCCGACCTTTTCAATATCACTCGTGTTTAGATATAACATCGTACATCCCACCCTGCTTATCGTAGTAAATTTGATTTGCACACTATTTAATTGCCAACGAAAGAATGCTTTTGCTGATGCAACCACTGAACCCATTCCTGGTTGTATACGGTATTGACATATGGCATACCACCGTCTGGACATAAAAAGACAACATTTGGCTTGACTACGTGTTTTTGATCTTTGAAATAGTTGTTAATCGCCCAGTAGGAAGTCCCAGAAGATCCTCCAGCAAAAATGCCATGCTCAGTGTACAGCTGATAGCAAGCCTCGACTGTGTCCTCCTCCGAAACATGAACGACCTCATCAATAATCGCGCCCTTGAGTATGTCAGGCCGCATGCTCGATCCAATTCCAGGGATGTATCGTTTTTGTGGCTCTTGCCCAAAAATCACCGAGCCTACCGTATCGACAGCAATGATTTTTATGTCAGGAAAACGTTCCTTCAATCGCTGCGAAATTCCCGTAATCGTGCCGCCAGAGCTAACGCCGATAAAAGCATAGTCCAATGTCTCGAAGCTGTCTGCGATCTCGGCTCCCAGTCCGAAGTAATGGGCACGAGCGCTATCCGGATTTCCGTACTGATTGGTCCAAAACGAGTTATTCGTCTCATTCAGAAGGCGATTGACCGTTTGGATCCGCGTTAAGAGAAATCCTCCTGTCTCGTCACGGTCCGTTACTTTTACGACCTCATGGGAAATTACCCTGAGCAAGTTCTCATAGACGGGATTAATGTTTGGATCGATGACTGGAATAAATTTAATTCCGAGTCGCTTGCATAACGTCGCCAAAGCGATAGCAAAGTTTCCCGAAGAAGACTCGATTACAGTAGTTTCCTGCGTGATCTCTCCTCTTTTGATCGCCTCCTGTAATATGTAAAAGGCCGGCCTCACTTTTACACTTCCCATGAGGTTGTTGTATTCGAGCTTGCAAAACAGATTGATGTGCTCATGCTCAAGTTTGTTTAAAGGCGTATTGCCAATCATCTGACTTATGGCCATCATTTTCGTTAGCATATTGAGCCCTCACTCCCGATTTTTCCCGTCTTCGTCCGATCGACCGTATACATCTTGGCCCTTCGATCAGGCAGATTTTGCATCCATTTTTTGCTGGATGTAACCTGCCAACGTTTTCATATCTTGAAAGTTCTCCAAATGGAGCATGTCATCATCGAATTCAATGCCAAACTCTTTTTCAACCTTTACGACAGACTTGATAAAGGTTAATGAATCAATGTACTCCGTAAGTTCTCCGCTTTCGTTCACGTACTCAGAAAACAACCGGAGGAGCGTCTCGTATACTTCGTTTTCCCTTTCCATAGGAGTCCCTCCAAGTGGTAGATGCTTACACAACAACGCCAACCCGTTCCAGTACTTCTCTTGTTTTGACGACCGCCTCAAATTCCTGCGTTTTTATGCTGCTGATTTTTTGCAGAACGCGTTGAACCATGTCACTGCGATTACTGTCAAACGCCTTAAGAATCATATTGGTCGTAATTTTCCATTGATGTCCGATACTGAGATACTGCTCGGCAAGATCTGCAAAGTTTTCGTACTTCTCACTGATCGCCTGCAGGACATTGGCATACATCGCTCGTGTTTGTGCCATGCTGATCAAGCTGTGGTTAAGGATATCGAGATGATCGTCTGTAATCTCCACTCCGCTAGCAAGGAAAGCCTCTACGTCTTTGAGAAAAGGATCAAGCGATTTCAGCCCTACCTCGATGCTGACATCGTCGGGTACATCCAATTCCCGCTTGATTTGACTTATGTCGCAACGACCCTCAAGTACGCTGAGATTGCTCCTGACCGCTTCCAGCAACTGATCGTGCGTCGGATGCAGGGAATCTGAAAGTACCAATTCAAATGATCGATTGTGGAGTGGATACCATTCACCTGTGCCTGCATCCCGATAGGAAGAGTTACTCGCCTGTAAAAATTGCTCGATGGGCAACAGACCTTTGTAGCGGTAGTAATCATCTACAATCAGAAGCTGATTATCTTCTCTTCCTGTGACAATGATGCTATGCATTTCAGGCAGGTCCTGATAATAAGGGTTATACGGGAGTTCTGCCATATTGCAGAGGACGATTGTCGGTATGTCCCGTTCCAAACGTTCTTGAATATTTGCCAAAAACAGGTCGTCTTCCGGTTCAGCCCGTCCTTCAACGCAGATATTGTGAATCCACGCAAGCTCTGCGACTGTTCTCATGTATTGACCGTTTACATCTCCATAAGGAGAATCCTGCGTTTTCAGATAGATGGCACCGCACTGCTTCCAAGCTGTTTCCAAGGCGGAAAAGTTCAGGTATTTCAGAACCGTGTAGATAGAAGCGCCGATGCAATCCAGGTTCGGATGCTTGCTCGGTTGAATCTCGGTGAGTGACATGAGCACTCTCCTTCCTGTCTATCGTATTGGTAAACACATGCGACTATCGGATATCCGAATCACGTTCTCGCAAGGCAAATACTTGTTGCAGAAATTGACTAGTGAGAGACCTCAACTTATCGACAGCAGCTTCCATATCGGATCGTTTCAACATTTTTTCTTTGTATAAGCTAAGGGCATAGCGATTTACCACGTTATTGGATGTCTGCAAAATGTCTTCCGCCAGTTCGCGTACAGACTGATCCGCCTGTGGAACGTAACAGTCCAATAATGTTTCCACCCACAGTTCTTTCCCGCCTAATTGAACGTAGAGCTCGTTTAAATTGGCTTCATGAAAATAGGTGTCTGGCTGCTCCGTAAGTGACAACAACAGCGTAAGCTCACGGCCAACTTGCTGTTTACTCTCGACCGCTTTTAGTAAACGCAGCAACTCTTGTTCCGCGCTGGCACGCAAGATTGCTTCGTCATCTGTAACGCGAGCGAGCACCATGATTAGCCGGGAATGCGGCTCTATATTTGCATAAATCTCCTCAAGCGTTTGGTACGTTGTGGAAAATTTATCGTACTGGATTCGTTGAGCTTGCCCGCGAGTCAAATGATTGTGATTGATGATCGTATAAACCTGCTTGTCATGGTCATAGCCAGTGATGACGGTAAGGTGATCGGTATGTTCCTTCTGGTATTGCGGCGTGTAAAAGGTGTAGTACTCGTCAAATGCAACCATTACGGGCTTTCCTTGATCCAATTGGTGAATGATCGACTCATGCAATTCATCCAGACGAGCGACCGGCACGAGCTTGACCCGATAGCCAAATTTGTAAAGCATCTCCTCATCCGACAAATATCCCATAACCTCAGCATGCTCCCGATACGAATAGGGGTACCCCTCTGCATCAAGCTGATAGCCGCGCTTCAACCCGAGAAAAAGCTTAAAATATGGAATCAGATGGGCATCCTGCTCCTCCATTAATAAAGCGAGGCCGCGATCATAACAATTCCATTGACGCCAGGATAATTGACTGACATCGGCATACGAGCTGCGTTTGATTTGCGTACCATGCAATGATTTTGTGTTTCGTTGTTGAACAGTTTGGACTGCAGTAGCAGCTGCCTCTGCTTTCGCAACCTGTTCAACTTCATGCCCAACCGCATCAAGATAGGCAGCAAAATCGGAAATCGTCAAATGGGTAAGCAGGTCTTGTACTTCTACTTCTCGGTTCATCCGCTTGGAGATTTCGCTGATCATTCGAATCGCGATGATCGAGTCCCCGCCCAGCTCGTAGAAATTGTCATGGACATCTACTTCTTCAAGCCCCAGAACATATCCCCAAATGCGAGCCAGCTCTTGCTCTAAAACGGTGTAGGTATCATGTTTTCTCCCACGTACCACCACGTTTGGCAGCTTCGCTTCTCCAGATATTTTCGATGCAACATTGTCTTTTTCTCTCCCGGCATCTTTGCCAAGGGCAAGAGAATGAACAGGAGAGATGTCCAGCCAACAACGTTTACGCTCAAACGGATAAACAGGGAGGTGCACGCGGCGCGGCTTTTTAAACGTATACATGGCACTCCAGCGTACATCTGCCCCGCTCACATACAATTCGCCGAGCTCTTTCAGATCAGATAACTCTTTGCTTTGCGCCAACAAAAGCTTTTGCAAAAGAGCATTGGCATCCTTATTCATCGCTTGCTGTTCTGCCTCTGTCAGTATCCCAGGCTCTCTATCAGCTTTTTCCTGCGAGATAACCTTGTGCCAGCCAAAGAAAATATCTGGTTCAGAAAGTGATGTCCAGTCGCTCGCTAACAACTTGGAGATTTTTGCGGCAAAATCGTCCATGTCCCTGCAAATAAGCAGCAAGCGGTAGCCGTAGTGACTACGGCCCGTATTTGCCGTAAAGCTGAGACTTTCCAATGTCGGCAGTTCATCCACGGGCTTGCTGCTCCACTTCTGAAAACGGAGTAACAGATTGAGCAAGCTCTCTTTGCTTTTAGCGGATAAAGCGATAGCCTGAGTCCCTTCGTCTTGCTTGGGGGGCTGTATGAATCCTGGTGCTTCCTCTACTACGAGGTGCACATTGGTTCCACTCATCCCAAACGAACTGATTCCAGCCCGTCGCACGCTTTGCTCTGGTTCCCACTCTGTCAATGTGTCGTGGATGTAAATGGGGGATTGTTCAAAAGGAATCATCCGATTCGCGCGCTGAAAGTGCAAATGCGGAGGTATCTGCTTTTGTTTAAGAGACAAGATCACCTTGAAAAGACCAGCCATCCCCGCTACGTGGTCGGTGTGACCGATGTTCGTTTTTACAGAGCCGATCCCGCAAAATTGGCGCCGGTTTGTGTATGGGCGAAACGCTCTCTCCAGTCCGTCCATCTCCATAGGATCACCCAGCTTGGTACCTATGCTGTGCACCTCGATATAGGAAAGGGTTTCGGGATCAATCTGCGCGTCTTTCCATGCCTGTTGAATCACTTCGGCTTGTGCCAATGAATTTGGCGCCGTAAGCCCGAAAGAATGGCCGTCTTGATTGGCGGCGCTTCCCTTGATTACGGCATAAATCGAATCCCCGTCTGCAAGAGCCTTTGTCAACGGTTTCAGCAAAACGGCGCCAACGCCTTCACCGACACCTGTACCGTCTGAATCATTGTCAAAAGGGCGAGTACGACCAGATTGCGATAATATTCCCAAATCATTGCTTCCATCTTGTAAAGACAGCAAGATGAGTTTGACACCGCCGGCCAGCGCCATTTCACATTCTCCTCGACGAATCGCTTGGCATGCCAGGTGAACAGCCATCAGCGAAGAGGAGCAGGACGTATCCACAAGCATGCTCGGACCTTTGAGATCCAACAGGTAGGATACACGAGAAGCGATCACCGATTTCATATTGCCAATGATTGAGGTGGACAGCGCATCTGGTTCCAGCTCTCGAATCATTCGTCTATACTCTTCACCAAAATCACTGCTAAATCCCAGATATACACCCGTACGGCTACCCGCGAGCATCGTTCCACCATATCCAGCGTCCTCAATCGCCTCCCAGCATGTCAGAAGAAATAAGCGCTGATTTGGGTCCATCTGGCTGGCTTCCTTAGGAGAAAGACCGAAGAGATGCGGATCGAATTTATCAATTTCATTCAGGTAGGCAGCTTCTCGAAATTGAATTTGCTCCATCGTCAACCCTTTGGCGAGTAACAATGGAATCAAATCGTTCTGGCGCTCTTTGGGAAGCTCTCGCACACAATCTTGACCAGCTTGCAACAGACGCCAAAAGTCTGCCGGGTTTTCTGCGCTTCCGAATCGGCAAGCAGCACCAATCACCGCAATATCGTGTTGATTGGGTTTGCTGTCTGTTGAATGAGCATCCGTCTGCTGTTTATTCAGTTTGACTCGGTTAAGTCCTAATGGCTTGCTCACTGCATTCTTCCTCCTTGGGTCCTCTGCTCACCTGGTTCGGCTTAGCTTGCTTGCCATTCGTTGCCGATCTCAGGAAATCGCTGTTGCAAGTCCGGTTTGCTGGTCAGCTGTTCAAAGCGCATGGCTTGTTCCGCATCAGGAGCTTTTTTTGTTTGCAAGATCAAACGAAGCAGAGAAAAAGCTTCGCTTACATCTCCATAGCCCCCCTCTTTTTCTCCTTGTTCCAGCTGTTGCCTCAGTTGTTGAAGAGCTTGATAAGGAGCGATCACCCCTTGCTGGTACGCCTCTTCATCGAGACCACGATTTTTCGTGCACACAGCAATCGCAATGCAAGAATCGACCAGTTGGGCAATTGCTGCTTGATTATGCGTTTTAGCATCCTGAATCTCTTGCTGATAACGATTGATCTCCCCCTGCTTGTCAAAGGCAAAGGCACGAAGGGGATATCCTTTGGCCAAATTTGTCAGTACATTTTTTGGACCGAGCTCAATTACGGTATTCGCTCCCTGTTTTACCAAGTAATCCATCGTGGATTGCCAGCGAACAGGGCTGGTTGTCTGGGCTGTGAGCAAATCGACAAGTTGATCAGCATGGACATAGGGTTGTGCTGTCACATTGGAAATCACAGGCCATTTGGGATCGCAATACGTGTATCGCTTCAATTCTTCATTTAATTGTTCAGCTGCTTGCACCATGAGTGGCGAATGGAAAGGTGCACTCACCTTGAGGCTGACTACGGAAGTCGAGCCATGCTGCTTGCACGCTTCTTCTACTTGCCGCACCGCATGTGCATGTCCGGAGATGACGATCTGATCAGCGGAGTTATGGTTCGCGACCACGACGATCGCATCGTCACGAGAATGTTCCCGACAAATCTCCTCGACAAGTTGAGCATTCAACCCGAAGATTGCTGACATGGCTCCGACACCCTGCGGCGTAGCCGCCTGCATGAACTGACCTCGGCGATAGACAAGGCGGACGGCATCTGCAAACTGGATAGCACCGGCACAAGTCAGGGCCGTAAACTCGCCCAGACTGTGACCAGCCACCCACTTCGGTTCGATGTTCATTTCTTGCGAATAAACGCGGAAGGCTGCGACACTTGCCGTCAGGATTGCTGGCTGTGCGTGCTCTGTTTTGGTCAGTTCTTGTACATCCCCTGCAAAACAAAGTGTTTGCAGGTTAAATCCAAGCGCATCACTTGCTTCTTCAAAGGTGCGAGCGGCAATGGGATGGGCCTCACATAATGCTTGGCCCATTCCAACATATTGCGAACCTTGTCCCGGGAATAAGAGTGCGATTTTGTCCATTTTTGATCACCCTTCTCTACGTCATGTATTCATTCACTAGCATCCTGAGCAATTGCTGGTAATCCTGAGTCATCTCCGTGACTTTTTCTGCCCGGAGGCAATCAGGGTTGAATGCACACACGATATCAATCACGTCTTTTCCTTCCTTGATCCAGAAGGTAAGCTCATGTTCATGGTGTGTGAACGATGCATCTGTAAACTCATTGACACTTCCGAAGAATGGAATGATGGTTCCATCGTTGCGATCCGTCCGTAATTTTTTTAGCCACAACGAGGCTTCCCCCGTCATTTTTTCGATGAACTGTCGTTTCTGCTGCACCTGCTTGAATAGATCGAAGAAGGTGTTGACCTCTGACATGTTCACCCGGAATGGATAAGCATTCATCTGCAGCTCCTTGGCGACAGCCACTTCCATATAAAGATCCTGCTGTCCTGTCAATTCCGCCATGAGGTATACATACATCGAAAGCAAAACGTCTCTTACCTCAACAGCCTCCATTTGACTTACCTGCTGCACATTTTCAAACAGATCATCAGTAAGTGAGAATTGAACCCAGTTTGTGTCCGCATTCGCTTCTCCATTAGTCCAATACTGAGCTGGCAACTCTATAAGCGAGACACGATCCAGCTCCTTCAACCAATAAGTGGTCGTATCGGTTTCCTCTTGTTCATCTGCTATATCTAAAGCGGCATTCTTCAAAAAGTTGGTAAGACTGGACAGCGTAGGATGAGCGAACAAATCGGCAATTCGAACCCGTCCAGGATAAAGTTGTTCAAGCTTGGCATGAACTTGCACCAGTAAAAGCGAAGTACCGCCTATTTGGAAGAAGTTATCCTGCATACCGACCGTTTCACGTTTAAGCACTTCCCGCCAGATGCCCGCCACCTGTTCTTCCAGTCTGGTAGCCGGGGCTTGATATTCGGTGTGCTTGTCTTGGAGTGAATCAGGCTCTGGCAATGATTTGCGATCCAGCTTTCCGTTTGGTGTTAGAGGCCACATACTCATATGCGTATAGAAATGTGGAATCATGTAATCGGGTAAACTTTTGCTCAGCATGGCTCGCAATTCATCACTGTCCAACGTTCGCTCTGCCATATAGTACGCAGACAGGTAAGGATTGCTGGCAGTATCTCGCACACTGACCACCGCTTCTGTAATATCCGGATGCTGACAAAGGGCACTTTCAATCTCACCCAATTCGATCCGATAACCGCGTACTTTGCACTGAAAGTCGGATCGTCCTACATATTCAACACGTCCGTCCGGCATCCATCTCGCGAGATCACCTGTTTTGTACATACGTTGACCAGGTTTAAACGGATTAGGGATATAGCGCTCATCCGTCAGTGTTGGCTGACCGAAGTAGCCTCTCGTTACCCCATCCCCTGCGATGTAAAGATCGCCAGTGATCTTCGTAGGTTGCACTTGCAAATGCTCATCGAGGATGTAGACTTGTGTATTGGGCAATGGCGCACCAATCGTTACTTCCTCTGCCTCAGTCAAGTCCTGCACCGTAGACCAGATCGTTGTTTCAGTTGGACCGTACAGATTGTAAAGTCTCGCCTTGGTCTGTGTGCGAAGCCTTTGGAACAAAGACGCTGAAAGGGCTTCTCCTCCAAGCAGGATCGCTTTCAGGCAGTCAAGTGCGTGCGAGTTGCTCTTCTCTTCCAGCATGAGCTGTAAACGGGATGGAGTCAGTTGAAGGAAAGTGATTTCTTCCTGCAAAATCAACTCCTTGAGCACCTGCGGGTCGGCTTGCTGCTGTTCGGTTGCAATGACCACAGTCATCCCTTTCGCCAGCGGTACAATCGTTTCAAGCAGAAAAATATCAAATGAAATCGTCGTCACAGCCAGCATTTTGTCTGCGCTGGCAAAATCAATGTGTTCGCCGATCCCTGAGCAGAAGCTCATCAAATTGCCGTGCTCAACCATAACGCCTTTAGGCTTGCCTGTAGAACCCGATGTGTAAATAACATAGGCGAGATCGCTTGGTGTAGCCTGTGGCGGAAGATTGGAGTCGTCTTCCATCTCCATCCGAGTATCGTTTACGTCTACTCGGACAACACTTCCCCACTGTTTCTCTGCCAGAGAATCGTGGGTTAAGACGAGGCGAGTCATGCTGTTTTCCAAAACATAGGAAATGCGTTCTTCTGGATAGTGCGGATCAATCGGAACAAACGCGGCCCCCGCTTTCAAGATCGCCAAGAGTCCGACCATCATTTCCACAGAGCGATTCGTCAAAAGGCCCACGCAAGTATCAGCAGTGACGTCATGTTGCTTGATCAAACGGGCTACTTGGTTTGCTCGCTTATTTAATTCCGCATAAGTGACTTTCTCATCTCCGCATGTTACAGCTAACGCATTCGGCTGTTTTACCGCTACTTCTTCAAAGAGCTGGACGACTGTTTTTTCACGAGAGTATTCCAAACTCGTGTCATTCCATTGCTCAATCAGCAGCAAGCGTTCTTCTGCTGCCAGCATGGACATCTTGCCGATCAACTGTTCAGAATCTTCCACCATCTGCTCCAGAATCTTCTGGAAGTGTGTAGACATCGACGCGATCGTCTCTTTGCTGAACAGCTTGTTGCTGTATTCGATATCGACAATCAGGCGCTGTTCTCGCTCAATGATGTCAAAGGTCAGATCAAACTGGGCAGAGCGCTGTTCAAATGGATAAGGAGAAAGCGTCAGGCCATTTGCACTCATGCTTCCCTTCGCGTCGCCAGTATTTTGCAAAATGAACATCACATCAAACAGTGGGTTGCGCGCCGTATCCTTTGGCAGCGTCAGACGATCCACCAGCATTTCGAACGAATAGTCGGCATGAGAGAGCGCCGCTAGTGCCCGTTCTTTTACTTCCTGAAGGAAATCCGCCACGGTTCGATCGCTTCGCGGGAAGTTTCTCATCGCCAGTGTGTTTAGAAAGACACCAACGATGTTTTCCAGGTCTGCATGATGACGGCCAGCCACTGGCGATCCAATGATAATGTCTTCTTCGCCAGCGTATTTCGACAGCATAATGGTGAGCGCTCCCAGAAGCGTCATGTACAAGGTTGAACCATTGTTTTTTGCCAGTGCCAGTATCTTCTCTGTCCTCTCTTGAGGTATCTCAAAGGTCAGGACATCCCCCTCAAAGCTCTGGACGGACGGTCGAGGGTGGTCCGTAGGCAGGTTAAGCACAGGAAGTTCTCCATCCAGCTCTTTTAACCAGAATTTCTCCTGAGCGGCCAATACCCCATTACCCAGCTGCTCTGATTGCCACACACTGTAGTCTTTATATTGAATCCGCAGCTCTGGCAACTCGAGTCCCTGATACAATTGGAAGAACTCACGGATCAAAATGTTGATGGACACACCATCGGAAATAATGTGATGCATGTCGAACAGCAACAAGTGTTTGTTGACATCAATGCGAATGAGCATACCGCGTACAAGCGGCGCTTTTGACAAGTCGAATGGTTGAATAAATTGTTCGACCGTTCTCTTGGCCTCGTTCTCGTCGACTTCACTATACGCCAACGTAAAATCTACGCTCGGCTGAATCGTTTGCATCAAATCTCCATCCACGATGGAAAATGAGGTGCGCAACGACTCATGACGCTGCACCAGCGAGACAAATGCACGTTCGAAAGCCTCTCTGTCCAGCTCTCCTTCAAGCAACATGATTGTAGGGATGTTGTAGGCAACTGCCCCTTCCTGCATTTGTTCCAGCACATAAATTCTCTGCTGAGACGAGGTGGCGGGGTAAGCTTCCCGAAGCTCTGCTACAGGAATCGCTGACACAGATGTTTCTTCATTCGGAGCCATTAATACAGCTAATTGACGGATTGTCGGTGTTTGAAATAGGTCGGTGATCGTAATCTCTCTTTGCATCTGCTTGGAGACCCGGGAAACGATACCGATTGCCAATAGAGAATCGCCACCCAGCCTGAAAAAGTCGTCGTCGATGCTCAATTCGGTGTAACCCAGCACATCGGACCAAATCTGACCTAAGGCTTGCTCCCACAAAGTGTAGCGATCGCCTTCCTCCCTGCCAGACAAAACAACACGGTTTTGCATGGTCACAGCGGATGGTGCTTCGCGTTCTTTGTGAGTTTTCACGCTTGCAAAGATCGTATCTCCGAGCTTTACTTTCAGAGACGGTGCCCATTCCTTTAGCACTTGCAAATCAAATTGTCCAATGATCAGGTGTTCAGTTTGGCAAGACAACGATGCATCAAAGGCTTGAATTGCTCCATCCATCGGCATGTATCCGATAAAACCAGGACCTGTTATGCCTTCAAACGCATACCAGTTCAAAGCTATCGTTGGTTTTCCCGTTCGATTGCGAGCTGCACTATAGGCATCCAAGAAGCAGTTGGACGAGACATAGTCACTTCCGGTCGCTCCACCCCAAATCGAAGCAAGCGATGAGAAGATCACAAAGAAATCCAAATGCTCCGGTTCAGCTATCTGATCGAGTATGACTGTGCCCGCCATCTTCGCTTTCAAGCCATTTTGAAAATCGGAAAACCTCTTCGTTTGAATCGTTTCAAAGGTGATATGCGCCGCGGATTGGATAATGCCGTTGATCGGTCCGTAACGGGCTCGGACTTCCTCAGAAATATCCTCCATCTGCTGACGGTCAGACACGTCGGCTGCGTAGCAGACTACCTGCGCTCCCATTTCCTCTAGCTCAAGCAGAGCTTTCAGCTTTCGTGCCTCAGCAGTACTGCAATCTGGATGCTGTAAACGCTCTTGCCACTCGTGGTTTGGTGGTAGTGGAGAACGATTGATCAGCACGAGCGTCACATTTTTTTGAGCGGCCAGATGCTTACTAAATGCCAGTCCCAGTTTTCCTGTCCCTCCGGCGATCAAGTAAACGCCATTTTCACGTATCTCTACGGGCCGCTTCGAAATTTTATCGATTGCGCAGCGATTCATTTCTGGTACGCTGCGATTTCCTCTATAGGCAACCAAAGTGTCATCCCGATTGCAGCGAATTTCCGCTAGAAGCTGACCAGCCAACTGCGATGTTGAAAGCCCCTCTGTTGCGAGATCCAGGCTAAAGCACTGCAGTTTTGGATTTTCCTGCGAGATAACCTTGGCAAGACCAAATAAGGGAGCTTTTTCTGGATAAACAGGTCCGTTCTCATCTACTGCTTGTGCGTAGTTCGAGACGATGCGTAAATCAAGCACCTGCTTCAGATCCAGCTCAAGCAACACTTGTGTCAAATGAAACAGGCTATACACTCCCAGATATTGCGCTGACTCAAGGTCTTCTAGCTGTCCGAGATCACTTAACTTTAGGGCGCCGGAGGTCAAGCTCCATAAGTGGATAATCCCCGTCAGCTTTTCCTTTTTGTCCCCGAGTCTCTCGAACACACGCCGCAGATCTGCCGGCTGGGTGGGATCTAGGATAAACTCGTGGGAAGAGACGGAGGTAAAAGCCTCACCACTGCGAAGTCTGAACACTTCATGTCCTTCCGATGACATCGCGTCAGCAAGCGTTTCTCCTACACCGCCTTCATCTTGAAACACCAACCAGATCCCTGGACGCTGGGTCTGATGATTCGTTGACAGCTCTTTCGTTTGCCAATTGATCTGGTAGAGCCACTCTCGATACTCTTGTGGCGTATACGCTGAGCGTCCGATCAATAAGGCTGAATCAGAAAGATCAAGCAGCGCTGTAGACGACGGATAAATGGCAACCGATTGATAGTTTGTATCCCGAAGCGCCTTTTCCCAACGTGAGGCATCCATTAGTCTGGCTTGCTGTCGCAAATCGGTATCTTCGTGCTGCCACCAGTCTGCGGCAAGCCCCCCGATCACATTTGCCGTTGAACGATTTTTCACGAGCTCGATCGCAAACAGCACGCCCTGCTCTGCAAGCAACTGATGCAAAATCGATAAGGATGCCCGAACATCCCTCACCTTGTGAATAGCGTTATTGGCGATAATCACATCGTACGCATGTAAATCGAAGCCTTGTTCGGCTGGGGCCTGCTCCATGTTGAACGGACGGAACTGCACAAACGGGTACACTTCTTGGAACTCTTTCTCTGCCTCTACGAGAGACAATTGCGTACAATCCGTAAACAGATAGGTGACATCTTGTTTCTCAATCTTCGGCAGCAATAAGCGAGTAAGACTGCTTGAACCGCCCCCGAGCTCCAGAATTCGAACAGGACGGTCAAACGAATGGATGTATTGGGCAATTGTTTCCACTGCCATAAGTCCAGAAGGCTTTCCAAGAGTAAGGCGATCCGCATACGACTTGAATAAGTCAGAGGTACTGTTCGATACAAGTACGGTCTGCCCTGTCATGATAGTTGAGTAATGGGCAAAGCACGCTTTTAATTGGGTGAACGTATCTCGCTCATTCGGATAGCGATCCAGACAATCCTGATAAAACGTTTCCGCATCAAGACCCTCTGCTTGAGCAGCAAGTCGATATGTTCCTGCAACTTGTTCAACAAGGGCCGCTTGAACGACGAGTCCAAGCATGAGTTGGAAAAGATGCTCATTGCTTTCATCAAGCCCTACAGCTTCACGCAATTCTTCCAACGAATACGTTTGAACCTGCTTGTGGAAAACGCCCAGTTGATTGAAGCATTCAAGCGATGACAAGCCGGAATAAAAAGTCTCATCCTCTTCCAAACCTGTTTGCTTTTGGACATTCACCTGATTGAGCAACGTTTCTCCAAAAGTAAAGAAGGTGGAAGCAATTTTATGAACATCAGCTGTTTCGTTCTCATGTGCCGCCTCAGATGCTACAGTTGCGGACCGCTCAACCGTGTCGTTTGCGGGTTGATCCGATTGCACCCAGTGTCGGTTTTTGGCAAAGGAATAAGTTGGCAAAGGTACCTTTTTCCATTTGACTGGACGGTAGTATTCAAGCCAATTGATAGTTACCCCTCGCACGTACTGTTTTGCCATTTCTACTGGATTAGAGCTGTCTATTTGCATGCTGATCGGCAATGAACTTTCCCCACGGGAATTCAGTACCCCGTAGAACACCTGGTTCCCATCAACAAGCGGAGCACCGTCCTCCATCCGTTCCCCCGCGCACAAGCGATGGATCTTATGCAAAAAGTCCTCTTTGCTGTTGATAAGGAAAGCAAGGCGATGCCGATAGTGACCACGCCCCATATTGGCAGTAGCGCATATATCAAGAAGAGAATGCTCAGAAGGCGCTGATAAAAATGCTTGGTATTTCTCGAGCAAATCCCATAGCGACTCACTTGTTTTGGCAGATAACGTAATGAGGTAATCGCTAGAATCTGAAACGGATGTCGCCTCGCGTTTAGGAGGCTCTTCCAATATGACGTGGGCGTTTGTCCCGCTCAGGCCGAATGCACTTACCCCGGCTCTCCTCACAGGTTGGTCCACCTCGACATCCCAAGTCTTTAGCACATCATTTATATAAACAGGCGAATCGATAAAAGGAATTAAGGTATTCGGCCGTTTCACATGCAGCGTAGGCGGTATCTGGCGATGCTTCATCATCAGAGCCGCCTTAATGATTCCAGCCACACCTGATGCGGCTATCGTGTGCCCGATATTGCTTTTGACCGAGCCTATTGCGCAAAATTGCTTACGTTTTGAAACTTTCTGAAAGGCATGCATGATCCCTTCAATCTCGACAGGGTCGCCTAGTCTTGTCCCTGTTCCATGTGCCTCAATATAGGAGATACTCTCCGGATTAATTCGCGCCCGCTCCCATGTTGTTCGCAACAAAGCAGACTGGGAAATCGCATTGGGCGCTGTAATACTGGTAGAACGGCCATCACAATTGACAGCTGTGCTTTTGATCACGGCATGGATATAGTCGTTGTCCTTGACTGCTTGATCGTAGGACTTCAAAAGAACAGCGCCAAGACCTTCTCCCCATACTGTTCCATCAGCAAAGTCATCAAAAGCTTTGGTTTTGCGATCTACAGAAACGATGCCAAAATCAGTATCTTGTTGAATCGGAAACAGGGAAAGGTTAACTCCACCTACGAGAGCCATTCGACAATCGTTATTTCCAATAGCCTGACATGCTTGGTGCAGAGCGACCAAGGAGGAAGAGCAAGATGTATTAATCAATTGGCTTGGACCTGACAGATTCAGCAAATAGGAAATTCGTGAAGCGATAATTGCTGCAACGTTGCCAGCCAGCGAGGACGAATCAACGTTTTTAAGCACACGCTGGTACTGTGATTCATTGTCACAATATCCCAGAAATACACCTGTAGGAGAACCGCTGATCATCTTCTCGCTATACCCGGCATGTTCAAATGTTTCCCATGCCAACTCGAGAAACATCCGCTGATAAGGATCCATGGTTCGAGCCTCTGCAGGTGATATCTCGAAAAACGCATGATCAAATAAATCCACGTGATCGAGATAACCCATCCGCTCATACTTAAAATCTGTGCCGTTAAAAAATTCTCTCGCTACCCGCTCGACATCTGGACGCCTTGCAGCAGGGATATCACCGATTGAATCGTGCCCCTGTTGCAAATTGTTCCAGTATTCTTCGAGGCTGCTGGCTCCGGGAAAACGACAAGCCATACCAATGATCGCGATATCTTGGCGTGTATTTACGGTGGCAGAGGACAGTTCCTTCAGCAAAGGAAGTGCTTCCTTCTCTTGCAGTCGATGAGCTGCCACTTGCTCCAAGATGTATTTTTTTAGCAAACTCATCCTAATTCCCCTTCCTTTTGTCGATCAGTTCGGCACCCTTGTCTACAGAGAGAACTCCCTCCTTGACCTCCCTCAGCAATTCCAGAAGGGATTCATCATCATCGCTTTGATCCTCCAGAGAAGCAAACTGATCCTGTTTTCTTTGTTCGAGAAAATCTACAAACATGGCAATCGTATAGTAGGAAAACAAATGCGCGACGCTAATCTCGCTATCCACTTGTTTTACTATTTGCGCATGCATTTTAAGCAACAGCAGGGAATTCCCTCCCAGCTGGAAAAAGCTGTCGTGTACCCCCACTTTTTCGATTCCCAAGATTTCTTTCCAGATGGTAACCAGTTGTTCTTCCTTCTCGTTTCGTGGAGCTACATATTCTGTATCGGACGCCTGTTGCTCATCCACTTCAGGCAGTAGCTTACGATTGATCTTGCCCCCTACTGTCAAAGGCATTTTTTCAATGCTGACAAAAAAGGAAGGGATCATGTGATCGGGAAGCCGTTCGCTGAGATAACCACGCAAGTCACTTGCGGTCAATTCCTGAGCATTCGATACGTAGTAAGCGCACAATCGAGCCTTCTCTTCTTGAAATAGCACGGCACACTCTTTTACTAGCGGGTGGGACAATAGAACCTCATCAATCTCGCCCAGCTCAATTCGATGCCCGCGCACTTTTACTTGATGATCGATGCGACCGCAGAACTTGATATTGCCATTCGACAGATAGCGCCCAAGATCGCCTGTCCGGTAAAGCTTTTGATAACCAATTTCCGGATATGGGTTGTCAACAAAGCTGGCTGCTGTTTTCTCAGGATCGTGTAGGTAACCGTGTCCCAAGCACAAGCCAGTTATGTAAATCTCCCCTTGTTGTCCAGCCGGAACAAGTTTGCGATTTGAATCCAGCAGCAAAATTTTCGTATTGGCTATCGGCTTTCCGATCGGTATCGGTCCCTGGTGGGTATGGTCGATCTCAAAGTAGATGACACCAATAGACGTTTCCGTTGGACCGTACAGATTCGTGATACGAACGTGGGGAAACCGCTGAAGAAACAGATGCACGGTGTGAGCCGTAATTTCCTCTCCCCCCAAGATCAGGTGGCGAATCGAAGAAAGTGAATCTTGTATGTCCATCCGTGTTTCCATTTGATCCACCAGCAGGTTGAAGACCGACGGCACAAAGTCCGTAATTGTAATCTGATAGGATGAAATGGCGTGCAACACTTGATCGAGCGTCATCTCAAATTCAGGAATCGGCAATACCGTACGGCCACCATGCAAGAGCGGCCAGAAAAGTTGCCAGACCGAACTGTCGTAGTGATGGGGAGTCGTCTGGAAAATAGCGTCCTGTTCCGTACAACCGTAGTGTTCATCCATCCAGCGAAACCGATTGAAAATACCGATATGAGGAACGACAGCTCCTTTTGGTTTGCCAGTAGAACCAGATGTATAGATCACATAGATCGGATCATCCACATCTACCTGAACCTTCAAGTCCCCTTCTTCCTGGATATCATCCGCATCGACGATTACAGCACGTGTCAATTGCACAAATGACGGTTCCTGACGTATTTCTGGCCCGATCAGGGTCACCGGACAATCCAATTCATCCAGTAGCTGCTTTTTCCGTTCGTTCGGACTTTGTACGTCTAGTGGGACAAAGGCCGCACCTGTTTTCATCACAGCTAGCAGGGAAATGACCAAATTCAAGCTACGATTCATCAAGACGGGAACATTGCTTCCTCTTCCAATGCCGCTGTCCTTCAACATACGCGCTAGGTAATTGGCTTTGCCATTTAGTTGAGCGTAGGTAAGGGTTTTGTTGCCAAACACAGCCGCTGTTAGATGAGGAGTACTCGCTGCCTGTTCCTCGATCAGTTGATGGATCGGCTTTGGAGCAGAATGAGAAACGTCCGTTTGATTGCGGGTATACAACAGATCTGTCCGCTCCGCCTCTGTCAACATATCGATTGTGTTTATTAACCTTTTGGGATCAACGACCACATCACGAAGAATTTGTTGATAATGGCTAATCATGCGCTCGATGACAGATTCTTGGAACTGTTCGCCCGCATACCGTACGCGTCCGGTAATTCCATCTTCTGTTTGCTTGAATGCAAATACCACTTGGAGGGACAAGCCTTCTAAAGCAGCAATATCTTGCATGTTTTCTAGTACGAAGGCTGTATCCAGCAGTGTCGTCAGATCGGTGTCGGATAGATCAAGCCATTGCATCATTTGCGAAAACGGATAGTTTTGATGCTCAATTGCCTCTTTGACCAGCTGCTTACCCTCTTTCGCCACTTCTGCAAAAGTAGCTTCTTGATGCATCCGTACACGCAACGGCAGCACCCGATTCCAAGCATTAGGGGGAAGCGGATTCTGAAAGACGGGCGTGAGAATGATCATGTCGTCTGTCTGCTTATACCGATTCAGCATGATTTGAAACGTCGACAGAAGGAACAGGTAGAGCTTCATCGGATGATGATCGCAATGGGCCGTAACGGCAGCGTTCAAATCATCTGGAAAGACAAAAGATATTTCTTTTGTCTCCTCCACCCCATCGCCTTCCTTCTCCGTCCCTTCGGTTGGAAGGAGGGAGAGCGTCCACTCCCCCTGTAACTTCTCATGCCAGTACTGCTCCTCCCGGCTAAATTTGCGACTGGTTAGCAGAATGTTTTGCGAAATAGTAGTCTCCATATGCCCTCCCCCTCTTACTCACCGCTTGCTCTAAAATTCAAAATCCCAATCGACGCCCTGTGCTTGAATAAGGGCTACCTCACGGGTCAATTCAAAGTCCTGGAGGAGGCGCTGGGGATCTTCCATCACCTGCTGCAACAAGCTTTTGAAGTCACTCACAAACTGCTCCATCGTTTCTCTTCGGAACAGGTCACTACGGTAATCCAGCTTACATGTAAGTCTGTCAAAACCAGGATAAGCCGACAGATGAAGGTCAAGTTTAGCCGTATTGTTTTGCAGTGGATAGTTTTTGACGATCATGTCGTCAAGCTCCAGTTCCCCTTCCGGATTGTCCATGTTTTGTAGGACGAAGATCGTATCAAAAAGGGGCTGACGACCTGTATTTGGCTCAAGACCAAGAGTCTGGACAAACAGATCAATCGGGTAATCCGCTTGTTCAAAAGAGGCTAACGTATGCTCACGGACCTCCGCAAGAAACTCGCGATAGGCTTTCTCGCCTTTTGGATAATTGCGTAGAGGAACGGTGTTGATAAACATCCCAATTACTTCATCAAACTCTGCAAATTTACGCCCAGCTACTGGAGTTCCGACAACAACATCCTCTTGGCCGCTGTATTTTGCAAGCAACATGTTGTATACCGACAACAGCACCATGTAAAGTGTCGCATGTTCCTGCGCTGCCAGCTCCTGTAACCGCTGCCTCTCCTCTGTCGATATCTCGAACTCAATCGTCGCACCAGGAAACGTAAGAGATTCTGGCCTTTCGTAATCAGTCGGAATCGATAGAAGTGGAGCCGGGCTGGTAAACAAGTCTGCCCAATAGTCAGCTTGAAGCTCCCCTGACTCAAGTGCAGATTCCTGCCATACAGCAAACTCTTTTTGCTGAACCTCCAATGCAGGAATTGTCACGCCTGCATAGAGACGAACAAAGTCCTCTACAAGAATATCCATGGATACACCGTCTGAAACGATATGGTGCATGTCGAACAACAAGAGATGCTTTTCCGGTTCAATCCGGATTAGCCCTGCACGCAGCAAGGGTGCTTGACGCAAGTCGAATGGCCGTACAAACGTTGCCAGGCTGGCCTCCAACTGCTCTGCACTTGCTTCGCCCACTTCCAAAAGGAAGTCTAGCGAATCATGTACAATTTGAACTACTTGCCCATCTATATAATCAAACGAGGTACGAAGAGATTCATGGCGGTCAATCAATGCTTGAAAAGCATGTTCTACCTTCTCACGGCTCAAATCACCCTCGATGAAACGGGCAGCCGTAATATGAAGACTTGTGTCAGCCGGATTCAACTGTTGAAGAATAAAGAACTTGCGCTGGGCTGGCGTAACAGGATAGTACGATCTGGCTTCGACTGGGAAACGTCTTTTCATAATCGTCTTGTCTGCTCCATCAATCACCTTGCCGAGCTCCTGAATAGTTGGGTGATTAAACATGGTTCGCAGTGGAAGCTGTATGCCAAACTGCTGTGCAACCTGGGTAGCTACCGCGTTGATTTTTAACGAGTGTCCCCCTAGAGCGAAGAAATTGTCCCGAGCGCTGATTGTGTTTGGATCGAGCTGCAACACATGCGCCCAGATGTGGGTGAGAGCTTTTTCCGTCTCGGTTGTCGCTGACACAAAAATAGATGTGTCGACCCGATCCTGTATGCCAGGCTTCGGTAAAGCCCCTCTGTCCACTTTTCCATTAGGGGTAAGTGGCAATACATTTTGTTTTACATAGTGCATCGGCACCATGTATTCCGGAAGCACAGTAAACAGATAATCACGCACATCTCGGGCGGAAAACTCCTCCAAGGGAACGACATAGGCACATAAGTACTTTGCACCGGTTTCCTCTGAAAGCGCCAAGACCACTGCATCCTTGACCGCAGGATGTCTGCGCATAACCTGTTCAATCTCACTCAATTCGATTCGGTAACCCCGAATCTTGACTTGATTGTCCATTCTCCCGAAGTACTCAATATATCCGTCCTCCGTGATCCGGCCTACATCACCTGTTCGGTAAAGGACTTGGTAGTCAGGGTCTTCTACCCAGCTGGCATACGGATTTGCTACAAAGACTTTTTGCGTCCGTTCCTCATCTTTGTAGTAGCCGTATCCAACTCCCGGACCAGCCACACCTATTTCTCCTTTTACGCCTCGTGGGCAGATACACTGATTTTGATCGAGTATGTAAATATGAGTGTTCTGGATCGGTATGCCGATGGGAACCACAATCTGCTGATCGCTAGGCATTTCCCGAATAATGTGGTGGGTAATATCATCGGATGCTTCCGTTGGCCCGTACATATTCACCAATGGAATTTCCGAATAGCAGGCAAACCAGCGCCGTACCAGAGGGGCAGGCAACTCCTCTCCTGTCACTGCCATCCACCGCAGATCAGGAAAGCTGCGTTCGGAGTCGTGCCATTCTTGAACGAGATCAAGCAGCACGGAGAGCAGAGATGGCACCACTTCCGCTACCGTGACGCGGTTGGAACGCAGCACGTTATGAAGGGCCTGCGTATCCATTACGGTCTCTGTATCGACCACTTGCACAGAGCCACCCACCAGCAAAACAGCCAGATATTGCCAAACAGAAATATCAAAGCAAAGAGAGGCCGTTTGTGCGACAAGATCATCCTCGCAGAGAGATAGGTCGTTGATTTTAGCGAAAATGTGGTTAATCATTCCACGATGGTGCACCATGACGCCTTTTGGTTGTCCAGTCGTGCCCGATGTGAAGATGATGTAAGCCAAATCTGTTCCCGCACTCTCCCGATCGATGTCCTCTCCCGATAGCGACTCTACTGATTGATCGGATTGACCAAAGACATAGAGATACTTCAGCTCAGGTGAGGATGCTTGAATCGACTCCAATCCATCTAGCAAGTCAGGCTGAGTTATTAACCCTGCAATCTCGCTCTTCTGCACGATGTACAAGATCCGATGCTGCGGATAGTCTGGATCAATCGGTACGTAGGCTCCCCCCGCCTTGAACACTGCAAGAATCGCAACAAGCGTATCCGCGTTACGCTTCATGTAAATACCAATTTTTGTGCCAGGTCGTAATCCTTGCTGGATAAAATGGCGCGCGAGTCGATTGGATCGCTCGTTTAATTCCTGATAGGTTAAGGTTGTTTTTCCGTCTGTCACCGCTTTGCGATGAGGAGTCTTTTTTACCTGCTCCTCAAAGAGGCGATCAAAGCTCTGATCGCGCGGAAAATCAACCCGGTTGTCGTTGAATGAAAGAACTAGCTCCCGAACCTCGTCCTCAGATAAGCACGCTATCTCCGCGATCCTCTGATTCGGTTGCGTTACGATAACCTGATAGATACGGACCAAATGCTCCATCATCCGTTCCATCATGGGGCGTTGGTATCTTTGCCCCACGTAACGCACGAGTAATTCGAGCGAGTTTTCCTTTTTAGAAAAGAGGAGCTGCAACTCGCTCGAAACCTGTTCCAGGCTGTCCTGATCATGAAGGACGTCCAACAAGCAAGTCGCCTCAAAAAACGGTGTGCTGTTCCCCTGCTGCGGTACCTGCAGTTCCTCGATCAACCGCAAGATTGGGTAGTTCTGATGTTCCACAGCGGCCTTTAAGGTCTGCCGAACTTCTTGCAGCAGCTCCTTGATGGTCCATTCCGGGAGTACTTGATGACGTAAGGGCAGTAACTTGTTCAAAAACTCACCCGGTTCAGTTTGACGAAAGATAGCCGTTCCAACGCATATGTCCTGATGTCCCGTGTATTTGGACAACAAGATGCCAAATCCACTCAGCAAAGCCATGAACAAACGTTGATCCGAGCCATTGCTCAAATGAATCAGCGCCTTGCTCAGTTCGTTCGGAAACACGATGGTCAGCTCACGAAGATCAGACTGACGCTGAAACGAGGCCCGAGAGTCTGTTGGAAGGTCGAGTGAATGAAACTCTCGAGAGAGGTTCCCCATCCAATAGTCTTTTTCGCGTTCAAACTGCCCACTGGCCAGCAAGATGTTTTGTGCAGTTATCGTTGTCAAGCCAATCCCTCTTTTCTGTCCGTCATGTATTTCTTAAAAAGCAAAGTCATCGTCGTCCACTTGTCCCTGTGCTACCTGTACTACTCCATGACCGATCTGGAGTTGTCCGATGGTTCGGTTCGGGTGGGCTACCATTTGCTCCAGAAGAATGACAAAGTCTTGAGCCATCTTCTCGATTGTTCTTCTGTGATACAGGTTCGTGTTATATTGCCAGTGCATGCACATTTGATCGTCAGCCTTAACCACTTCCAAAGCCAGATCGAGCATGGCAGCCTTGCGTCTGAACTCGTACGGAGCAAACTCGATTTGATCGAGACGGACCTTTTGCTGCTCCGCTGCATGATGCAAGGTCAGCATGGCGTCAAACAGCGGGTTCCTTGCTGGATCACGAGGGAATTGAATCTGGCTTACGAGTTGATCGAATGGATAGTCTCCATGCTCAAAACCGCTTAGCACGTTTTGACGTACCTGCCCGATATACTCTTGGACGGTCAATTCTTTCTTCGGCCAGTTTCGCAGGGCCAAGGTGTTAACAAACATTCCCACAACAGGAGCAAACTCCGCACGTTGTCTACCATCCATGTCGCAGCCGATGACGATGTCTTCCTGATTGCTGTATTTGGATAACAAAACAGAGTAGACGGCCAACAGAAGCATGTACAGCGTCGTAGAACTCTGACGGGTAAACGAGTCGAGTTTTTCCAGACATTCGCTAGACAGCACAGTCTGCAACTCGTCTCCATCAAATGTCATGGTTTGTGGGCGAGGATAATCGGTCGGAATTGCCAACGGTTGCGGATGTTCAGAAAATGCATCCAACCAGTAGGCCTCATGCTCGGCCCAACTGATCTCGGCAGCTTGTTCAGCTTGCCACCAAGCGAATTCCTTGGCCTGTACCGACAATTCCGGCAACACCTGTCCTTGGTAAAGGTTACAAAACTCCTCAAGCAAGATGGACTTGGATATACCATCTGAAATGATATGGTGCATATCGAAAATCAACAGATGCTCCTCTGATGAGAGCTCAATTAGGCCGATACGAAGCAAAGGAGCTTGCTTTAAATCGAATGGCCGGAAAAAGCGTTCGATTTCCTTTTCTACAGTTTCCTCGTCTGCATTCCATGTTTCGATCTGTACAGACAGGTCACTGTGTACTTTTTGCTTCACCTGACCTTCAATCAGATGAAACGAGGTGCGCAGCGCCTCATGTCGTGCGACGAGTTGATCTGCAACGTCTTGAAGACGCCCTGAATCAAGGGAACCGGTGATCCGCATAACTCCCGGTGTATGATAGCTGGTAGCATCTTCTTCCAACTGCCACAACAGGTAAAGTCGCTCTTGTGCACCCGTGACAGGATAATATTCCTGATCAGAGAGCAAGGCGATCGGTTTTTTCTCCATCTCTTGAATGCTGCCTGTGATCCGATTCGCCAAACCACGAATCGTCGGGGCATCAAACAGGTCGCGCATAGAAAGCTTCACTTGAAAGTCACTTTCCATTCTGGATAAAAGCTGAATGGCCTTCAGTGAATGCCCTCCCTGTCCAACAAAGTGATCAAGTACACCGGGCGACGGAATCTGTAAGACATCTGCCCACAACTCAGCCAGCTTTTGTTCGATCGGATTTGCCGGAGGCACGTAATCACTACTGACGCCAGGCTTTACAGCAGGCAAAGCTTTTCGATCGATCTTTCCATGCGGGGTAAGAGGCATCTCGGACAGTTCCATAAAGTAACTCGGGATCATATAACCGGGGAGCCACTCCAGCAGGTGCGCGCGAAGCCCATCTGGTTGAACGCCGTCCTTTTGCACGACATAGTAGCAAGCCAGTTCGGTCATACCCATTTGATCAGTCATAGCCAAAACAGCTACCTGATTCACAGCAGGATGCGAAAGGACGGCGCGTTCAACTTCTTTCAGTTCCACACGATAGCCACGCACTTGAACCTGATCATCCATCCGCCCTAGATATTCAAATACTCCCGTTTCGCTGAGCAATCCGACATCTCCAGTACGGTAAAGGCGCTCGCCAGTAATGGGATGATACGTAAAAGCTTTCTCGGTCAACTCAGGCTTGCCCAAATATCCGTCGGTGATGCCAATTCCTCCGATACAAATCTCGCCCTTGACATCTGGGGGACAAATTTCCCCCGTCTGTCCAAGGATGAACATATGAGTATTGGCAATGGGAACACCAACAGGGATTCTGAGTGATTCTTCAGCTGGCTGTTCTGTGCAAAGATAGACGGAAGCGTATATCGCTGATTCTGTCATCCCGTAAATATTGGCGATTCGCGCAATACGGAACAGTCGATTCCATTCGCGAACCAGATTAGCCGTCAGTGCTTCTCCACCATTAAATACCCACTTCAAATGGGGCAACGGATCTGGTTCATTTCGAGAATGCACATGAGCTAGAAACACATTCATCATCGCTGGAACGAACTGGGTGACTGTAATGCGTTGCTCCCGCAGCCAGTCATACAACGCTCCCGGATCTTTCCCGTCTTCCTCTTTCAAAATAGACAGCTTTGATCCAACCATCAGCGGCCAAAACAATTCCCACACCGAGTCCGTAAAAGAAATCGAGGTTTTTTGGGCAACAACGTCTGTCTCGCTTAGTGGAAAAGTCTCCTCTAGCCAAAATAACGTATTCAATACTTGTTTGTGCGTTATCATGACGCCCTTTGGCGCACCGGTCGAACCAGATGTGTAGATGACATAAGCAACATCATCCTCTGAACCTGCCGGAGCTATCGCCTCATCCTTTTGACCGCGAATGTCGGACGCTGTATAGACCTTGTAGCCTTCGTGATGGAAGGAAGTCTCGTCCAAACAAATGATCGTTTCGATGCTGTCAGGTAGATCCGGTATGATCTCATCCAGATATATGGATTTTGTTACAAGCACCTTGCAGCGACTATCCTGCAAAAGATACTGAATTCTAGCTCGGGGATAATGCGGATCAACCGGGACGTATCCCCCACCCGCTTGGAGGATTGCAAGAACCGCCGCTACCATACGGGAGCTCCTGTCTGCGAGAATTCCTACGAGTTGCGAAGGAACTACACCCGCATCTTTCAGGATGCGGGCTAGCTGGTTTGCTTCCGCGTGTAGTTCTGCGTATGTTCTTTCTCGATCCGCCTCTACCACAGCGACTCTGTCAGGCGTTTTTTCCGCTTGCCGGGCGAATAGTTCAGCGATTGTTACTTTGTTGCGATACGGTTTGTCTGTCTGATTGACTCGGGTTAACAAGTTCGCTTCATCATCAGTGAGCAGGTTAAACTCGTTCAGATCCAGATCGAGTTCCATACGTCCATTCATTGCGACTCTTCCCCTTTTTAGGTGGTGGTGAAAAATTCCCGCAAACGGTTAATTCCCTCGTTATACTTGGCGGCAGAGTATGAGAGGCGCAGTGTATTCGGGATGCCAAAGTCAGAACCCGGTACGGTCGCCACATGTGTAGCCTCGAAAATTTGCGTAGCCAACTCTAGCGAGGTGCTGATGCCTTTTCTCTTCATAAATGCTTCGCAATCAAGCGTGAAGTAGAAGCTGCCTCTCGCTGGCAGAGCACGGACATCCTCTACATTTTGGAAAGCATCGATCGTGTAGTCCCGACGACCTTTGTACAGTTGGACCAAATGATCAACCTCATGCTGGTAATCAAGCGCAGCCATTGCTCCGAACTGTACAACCGGGTCAGCTGTGAGCAGTGTGTGATGCTGAATGACCGTCAGTGGCTGCACCAGCTCATCCGGTACGATCGCATATCCGACACGTCTGCTGTACATCCGATACGCTTTGGAAAACGCATCCGTTGTGATGAACGTAGACTTGGTATTTTTCAGCTGCATCACGGATTCGCACTCGTCATCGAAGTAGGTATTCGCATAAATTTCGTCATTGATAATAGCCGCACGACCGTCTACGATGCTGTCGATCGTATACAATTCCTCTTTTGTCAAAATATTTCCCAATGGGTTGCCTGGCGTGTTGATCACGACCACTTTCGTCTTGTCTGTAAAATTCTCTTTAAACGACTCCACATCAAGTCTCAATGTATCCATATCAATTTTGTAGTAACGAACTTTCGCACCGACTAGCAGCGCGCAGAAATGGTAAAGCGAGTAGTACGGAAGTGGCAACAACACTTCATCGCCCTCTTTAAGCAGGAGGTAGAACAGGTTACGGAAGAGTGTGCTGGTACCGACACTGATTACGAAATTCTCCGGTTTGATTGACACATCGTATTTTGTTTGATAGTGGGTCGCGAGCTTATCTTTCAGCTCAGGCAGCCCACCTGGATACACGAGCGAATATTTTTCAAAGCTATCCAATGCCTGTTGCATGGAATTGATAATTTCGGGATGCAGCGGCATTTCTGACTTCCCAAGAGTCATGCGGATTGCTTCTCCACCATTTCTCTCAAGCTCATTTGCCATCTGGTCCAGTACAAACATCAAAAAGCGTTCGTCGTGAAAATTAATTGAGGATCTGATTTCCATATTTCCCTACCCCTTTTACTTTATTTTGGATTTTTCTGCTAACATTTTTAGGATTTTCACATAGCGATCCGAAAGCGATTCAACATATGCCGTCTGAAGCATAGATGGATCATAGGTAAAAACGACATGGATACCTTCCGATGTTTCTGCTACCTGAAGAACTAACGGACTTCCTGCCATTTCTGGCTCAACTGACCGTTTGACTTCACGATTCCAAACAGCTGACTGAGCTTTGAACGGGATCGTCTGGTTGACAAAAAGTGTCGGCCATTCCATGTGTGTCGTCGCTTGCCAGTGCTCTGACGGATACAACGCGAGCATTTGCATGCGGTCACGTACTTGCTTCGTTTGATCCAATAATTGTGAAAACGAACTGATCGTCTGCATATCGATGGTGAGCGGTACGATATTGTCAAAGTTGCCTAGCGTTTGTTCCAGCACACCTTGCGTCCGATTCGTCGTCACTACTCCAAGCGTCAAACTAGGCAATTGGGTGACCTGTCGAAGCAACAACAGGTAGGAGGCAAGCAAGATGTCTCCCAGCTCCTGATTGGAATGAGCAGCTACATGCAGCAAATCGGCGTGACCTGTTGGGTCGATATACTGCTCGACTTGTCGTTTCGCTACCCCTCCCGTACCAAATGGTTGAGCACAATCTGGATTTGATGCTGTCAACCACTCATGACGCTGGGCCTCGAGATGTCCGTAATAAAGCATTTTTTTCTGCCAAACGGCGAATGCTTCGTAGCGAGGCTGTTCATCCACAGCTGGTTCGTGCCCCTCTGCAATCGTTTGATACAGAGCCTCCCATTCTTCCAGGAGAAGTCCGAGACCTCGCCAATCACTAAAGGAGCTGTGAAGACTTCCAATCAACCGATAGCGATCAGCAGCCAGCTTGATCAATTCAAATCGAACCAAACTTCCTGCTTTGTCCTCAAACGGCCTTTTCTGCTCGGCAGTCAATCGTTCTCGCAACCATACCGTTACCTCTGCCTCGCTTTTCTCCTGTAAATCACAAAACGCAAGCGGAATCGGTTCGGAATAGCCTTGGGGCGATAGCAGAGGAAATCGTCGCACGAGAGCTTGCCATGCTTGCTGCATATACGACAGTTCGATTCTGCTCCGAAGCTCGATGTCAAAACATCTGACAGCCACAATCCCATCTTCTTGTTCCTGCTTCAGCAAACGTTCCTGAACGAAGGAATAGATGGGCGTTGTTTCCGAATGAAACTCGCCTAGAATCGGCTTAGGTCTTTGTGCAGCTGATTTCCCGTCAGTCAAAAGTAGATAGGGGGCATCTGTCAGTTGCAGATCACGTCCTGTCCGGTCTGCAAAAGAAACGGGTATACCACACGCAATCAGTGTGTCGATCCGTTCGGTCAGATTCGCTACCCGATCCTCAATTTGGTAAACGCCACAACCACTTTTCATGAGCTCTCGTTGTTCTTGTGAATGCTCCATTCGAGGCTCGACTAACTGGATGCTGCTGTCTCTCGCTTTGCCCAGTGTGATAATACTGGCTTGCGATTGCCGATCCAGATATTTCTCGTGAACCCGATAGCCCAGGAACGTAAAGAACGACAGTGCCTTTTCAGCATCTGGTGTAAGCAACCGGACAGCAGATCGCTGATCGCTGCTTTGCCATTCGTCATGCGTCATGTTCTCGTTCTCTACAAGTTCAATCAGGCCAACCGTTTCCAGAAAGAGAAAGGCAACGAGTCTATGATTGAAAAGTACCGCTGGCTTTGGAGCGCTGACCAAATCGTATTTGAATTCAGAATCAACTAATCTTTTCAAAAATTGATCAATATTGGAAATCGAAAAGCATAGATGGTACGGACCCGTCCCCTTTTCTTCCAACAAACGAACGCAAGGTGACGTTTCATCAACAGGAGCGATTAGCTCGATTGGCACACATCCCGGTTTCATGCACATGGAGAGATACACATTTTGTTCTGGATCATGCAGGGAATCGCTTGCATCAAATCCGAGAGTGCCATACATGATTTGAGCCGGACCCAGTTCTGGAACTGCAACTCCGACATGATGAAGGCGGTTCATCACGCCCTCTTTTTCTGTTTGGTGATGTACGAAGTCAACATCATCCAATCGCTGATTCGGATGCTTCAGAAGTGCTGCGAGAACACGCATATAGTTGTCAGCGAAGCCTTCCATTGTTTCCGCTTTAAACAACTGGGTATCGTATTCAAGCACGCACCTAAATTGATCAGCGAGTGGTGTAATATCCAGCTTAAAGTCAAGTTTCGATGTCTTCGATTCATGCGGAACCTCTTCAAATTGCACGTCGTCCACTGTAAATTGCACTTCTTGCTCCCGCTGGTTATGGAAGATCAGCATCGTATCAAACAATGGATTTTGCATTTGCTGGATGCCTGCGGCGCTACGAGCAACAATCTCTTCAAACGGATACTCCTGATGTTCGTAGGCCAGTAGCAGACTGCGCTGAACCTCTTGTACAAAATCGGCATACACAAGATCGGCACGAGGACGATTGCGTATCGGAAGGAAGTTGATAAAGACGCCGACGATTCGCTCCAAATCGGGATGGTTTCGTCCAGCCACCAGTGAACCGACAACGAAATCTTCCAGTGACGTGTATTTCATCAACAACACGTAATAAGCCGACATCAAAACAGCATGGACAGTCACTTCGTTCTGCTTGGCAAAAGCATGCAAATCACCGTACATAGAATCAGTAAGGAAGAACGTATGGTGATCCCCCTGGAAAGTCTTAACAGAAGGACGCGGGTAATCCAGCGGAAAAGACATGAGCGGGACTCGGTCGCTGAAAGTGTCCACCCAGTATTTTTCCTGCTGATACCACTGTTCGCTCCCCCGCTTCTGCCACTGCCAGTCGGCGTAGTCCTTGTATTGAATAGGCAGTGCAGGCAGCTCTTCACCCATATACAATCTAGCGAAGTCTTCCATTAACACATTCAGTGAAATGCCATCCAAAATAATATGATGAGAGTTGAACAGCAGATAATGCTGAGTAGCTGTGACCTCGACTAGGCAAACCTGAAGGAGCGGTGCTTTCGTCAAATCAAAAGATTGCCGGAAGTCTTCCATCAGTTCGTCCAATGTCCTGCCGTCACTATGAATGATTTTGATCTCAAATGGCACATGGTCGCTGATGTACTGATACACTTCTCCATCCTGTACCGCAAACGAAGTACGGAATGCTTCATGCCTTTGGATGATTTCCTTAAATACACTTTTCACTCGACTTACATCCAGATGACCGTTTACCGCGATTACACCCGACATGTTGTAGCTGGTGCTTTCTCCTTCTATTCCATGCATCACGAAAATTCGTTTCTGTGAAGAAGAAGCCCTGTATCTCTCGGCTTTACTTACCCGATCAATCGGCACGTAGGATATCGGCTGTCTACCCCTGATGCGCTCAGCTAATTGTCGAATGGTCGGCTTCTGGAATACATCCTTGATCGTGATGTCTGTTTTTCTCTCTTTTTGCAATCTGGTCACGAGTTGAGCGGCCTTCAGCGAGTGGCCTCCTAACGAGAAAAAATGATCGTGCACGCTTAGTTTTTCGACTGCCAAAAGTTCTCGCCATATTTGTGCCAATTGCTGCTCAAGTTCATCTGCCGGGGCCTCTTCCTTTCCCGTGCGATATTGCGTGTAATCCAGACGTTGCAAGGCAGTCTTGTCTACTTTTCCACTCTGCGTCCGAGGCAAGGCATCTAAATGGACGAAAAAGGCAGGTAGCATGTAGTCAGGCAAATAAGTCAGCACTGCTTCGCGCAGAACATGTTCCTCAATCGGATGCATCGCAGCCAAGCATGCAACCAGATAAGGATCGCGTTTTGACTCCTGAATGGCCACTACCGCTGCTTCCCTGACACCAGGCTGACGGCGCAGGACAGCTTCAATTTCCTCCAATTCAACGCGGTTGCCGCGAATCTTGATCTGAAAATCCTTGCGGCCAAAATATTGCAGATGCCCTTCATCCGTCCAGCATGCCAAGTCTCCTGTACGATAAAGCCTGCCATACGGGGTCAGTATATAGGACGCTTTGGTTTTTTCCTCGTCAGCGATGTATCCTTCCGTTACCCCCATCCCGCCTACGTACATTTCCCCTATTACCCCTTTGGGCAATAGATGAAAATCTTGGTCCAGAAGAAAGACACGAACGTTGTAACTTGGATGTCCAATCGGGAGCGGGTTTTCAAAAGGCCCTTGTCTCGGTACACAATACCCAGATGCCGAGATACTATTTTCCGTTGGGCCATACAAGTTGTACATCTGCGCTTGGGGCAGCAAGGCTGCATGTCGTTCTACTAAGGAAGAAGACAGCATCTCTCCTGTACACAATACTTTTTGTATCGAATCCATCGAGCCATCAGCCACATGGTCAAGCAAAGCGTGATACATCGTAGGGACGACGAGTATCACGTTTGCCTGTTGGCCCTCGATGGCAGCCGCGAGCTTTTGCGGGGACTTGTTTTCATGTCGCTGCAACAAGCAAAGGGTACCGCCGCTGATCAGTGTGCAGAAAATCTCGACAACCGATGCGTCAAAAGTCAATGTGGCGATCTGCAACGTTCTCGTCTGCTCTCCGAACCCGACAAATTCAATGTGCCACCAAAGAGCGTTGATTAATTGATCATGCTTTACACGCACACCTTTTGGAGTACCTGTCGAACCAGAAGTAAAGATGGCATACGCAGTACTCGAAGGTGCCGCTTTTCGCTGTGGTGTTTGAGTTAACTCCTGTGCCCAACATGCTGGTTCATCCAGACGAAACACCCTTGTTTGCAAGTCAGCGACGAGTTCCAGATAGCTGCCCTCTGTCACAATCAGAATAGGCTGAATCTGGCTTACGATCTGTTCGATTCGCGCTTTCGGCAAGTCTGGATCAAGCGGGACATAGTAACACCCAGTTTTGAGGATAGCCAGCAGTGCTGCAATCATCTCAGGGGAACGATCACACATGATAACTATCGGTCGGCCTGCATCTGTCACCTCCTTTTGCAGAGCCCAAGACAGGCGATTCGCTTGCTCTTGTAACTCCTTGTAGGTCACAGTCTGCTTTCCTTGAACAAGCGCAACTGCATCCGGTGTTTTTTCTGCCGCTTGATCAATCAACTCGTGCACGCAGTAGTTACTTGGTACTGGCACGACTTTCATCTGTTCCTCAATCATCTCGTGCCGCTCACGATCACTGAGCAGGGTAAGATCACGAATCTCTTGATCCGGATCAGCTGCAATCTGCTCGAGAAGGCTCTGATAGTGAAGCGCCAGGCGTTCAATTTCCTTCGCTTGAAACTTCCATGCCTGGTAGTTGACATGGACTGTCCATTCATCACCTGGTGTTACTTCAAGCACCATTGGATAATCAGTTGTTTCATGCGAAGTGATATTCTCCAGCTCAAAGTCAAGTTCCAATCCGGCCAACGTCTTGTCGATGGGATAGTTTTGGAAAACGAACAAACTGTGCGCCAAAGGGGTTTGTGCGTCCATCTCTGAGCAGTTTTTCAACTCAACTGCTGGCACGTACAAATGCGGGGCCATCTGGTGCTGTTCTTCCATCATGACACCCAGCAGCTCTTTGACTGTAATCGTTTCTGTCCGTTTGACCCGGAGCGGATACGTCTTGATGAAGAGGCCGACGATTTCCTCTACTCCGGTGAGATGGGCAGGACGTCCGGCGTACGCCACTTCAAAAAGAGCATCCCGCGTATCGCTGTATTTTTGCAGCAAAATACCCCATGCGGCTTGCAGCAGTGTGCTGATTGTCACGCGGTAACGCTTGGATGTTTCCTCCAATGTCTCCGTAAGCGATTGACTGAGCCGAAGATGATAAGAAGAATACCGCCGCTCTTCGTTACGATCCCGCATATAGGGAAGCGGTGTAGGCGAGCTAATTCCTTGTAAGGAATCTTTCCAATACGATAACGATTGTTCTTTCGATGCTTCTTTTAGAAAACGCAGATACTCCTTGTATTTCGCTTTCTGTTTGATCGCAGGGGAGATCCCCGAGCACAATTGTCCGTACGCTGTAAATATCTCTCTTAGGAGAATGCCGGAACTCCATCCGTCCATGAGAATGTGATGAAATGACCATATGACTTCATAACGATACAACTCCATCCGTACTACTTGAATGCGAATGGTATTGCCCAACTCAAGCGCGAAGGGTGTTTGCTTGTCCTGTGACAACAAGACAGACAGTTTTCTTTCCCGCGCTGCAGATGGTAACTCGGTCCAATCGAAATAAGGAATCTCCAATGTCTTTTGCTTGAGAATCAGCTGGACAGGGGCTTGAAGCCCCTCCCAGCGAAAAACCGTACGAAGCATTTCATTGGCCTCAAACGCCATCGTAACTGCCTGCGTAAACAACTCCAGCTGAAACTTGCCACGAAGGGTTAGCCGATGCTGTTCGAAATACAAATTGGAATCCTTTTGGAGTCGGTAGTAAAACAGCATGCCCTCCTGCGTTGGGCTTAACGGCAAAATGTCAGCTATATTGTTTTTGTCGATCTTGTTCATCACAATTTTCTCTCCTGACTCCCTTACCGAACAGCTTCACTCGGCAGGTTTTCCACGATCTCCCCATCTGCATCCACGTACGGCAATCCATTGTGTTTGAACACATGGTCGAGACAATACATCTCTCCCTGCTTGTAGTCCAAAATCATCAGGTCTTCTGAACGGGTTGGGATTAATTCCTTCAGCCGCTCTGGAAGATAGTCTGGTCCAACCGCTTGATGCCATTTCAAAACAATTTTTTCAGGGCGCTCAGCTGTCGGATAAAAACCGCAAATCTCTAATTTTCCAAAATCGTGTGAAGTAAGGAGTACCCCTTTTTTCTCTAGGCCACCCAAATTGCGTTTGGATTCGGCCACATTCCGGAACGCCTCGTCCAGTGGAATGGCATACTGCTCTACTCCTCTGACTGGCATAAACACCGTCAAATAATACGAAATGATTCGATTATCGAGAAACTTGCGCTGCAAGTCGATCAAGGTCTCGACAGAATCGTTCACCCCGCGAATGATCGCAGGCTGTCCGCGAATCTGTACACCGACGGATAGCAGCGCTTGCGTTGCTTGGATCGAAACGTCGCTTATTTCCCCGGGATGGTTGAACTGAGAAATCACACTTACCTGCTTGCCGGGCGTCTGTCTTACTTGGTCAAAGAACGCTAGCAGCTCTCCGTCGAGAAAACGAGCGGGATCATAGGCCAGAGCCTTGGTGGCAAAGCGAACGAGTCGAATACTCTTCACACTCAATAGAGCGCTAATCAGCTTGATTAAGTCAGAGCTTTTACGGAAGGAAGCCGGATCTCCGCCAGTAAAGAGAACATTATCGATATACGGATGAGCTTCCAAATACTGCACTGCCCTTTCTGCTTTTTCCATGATATTGGTGTATCCAATATCCTCGTGACGGATTTCGTTCACTTTATAGCAGAACTGGCAGTTAGCAATACAAAAGTCGTCGATGTGAAGCAACAATGTCTTTTTGTACTTGTGTTGCAGAAAAGCTGTTTCATCCTGACGGTATGACTTGTTACCATACGGATCAAAGCGGCCTTTATAAGGTTTCTCTCCCGGTGGCGGAAGCACGATATTGATCATCTGGGTACGATAAGGCTCTGATTGACTCGCAATCAACTCGGCATAATAGCGAGTCACCTTAAATGGCATATAAGACTGCTCCAGTAACGCACTGCGTACTTCCTTCTCTGCTTCTGTAAAGCCGACAATTGTGGCGAATTCCTCAAATCCTTTTTTTCCCATTAACACCTTAACACTCAATGTAATCCCTCCCGTCATTCTTAAACACTCGTCATATTTACTTTCTCAGAACACTCGGTCAAGCATATGATTCGCTTGTTAACCAAACAGCAAATCCAGTTCTTTTTGTGTCAACTCCACATCTTCAAAATCCGATGGAGTAAATTCAGGGATCTCCTGACGGCAGCAATGGTCAATGAGCTGCTCCAATTCATGGAAAAACAACGCAAGCAATTTCTCGATGGTTTCCTCGCGATACTTGCGCAAGCTGTACGTAACAGATACCTGAAGTTCTCCTTGACGAATGAGAGCAGCCACGTCAAGCAGTGCTGTCAAATGATTACCCACTCCAGAATCAACCGCCAAGTTTCCGCCCATTAGAACCAGATCATCACTTAGTTGATTATCAACGGTTCCCAGATAATTGAATCGAA
The DNA here is from genome assembly GCF_000282075.1 of Brevibacillus sp. BC25. NCBI lineage: Bacteria > Bacillati > Bacillota > Bacilli > Caryophanales > Paenibacillaceae > Brevibacillus > Brevibacillus sp. BC25. Next base: position 23,561 of record NZ_AKIX01000103.1, on the reverse strand, counting down.
CATGGGACTTTTCCTCTGCCGCGAGCAGATGAGGCTTAAACCAGCCAAACCCAAGCCCCCCCATCGGAATCTGACGCAATTTCTCCTTTACTGCTTTTAGGTGATCAGTCCGATTGGATGGATTCGTTTCGAACAGAACAGGATACATGCTGGTAAACCATCCTACTGTTCTGGTTACGTTCATCGTATGAATAGCAGACTCACGCCCATGAGACTCCATTACCAGCAAGAGACGCTCCCTCTCGAACACATCACACAATGTCCGGGTAAGTGCTGCAACCAATAGGTCTTGGGGACCCGTGTTGAACATTCGGTTGGCCGTTGTCAACAGTTTCGACGTTATCTCGGCTGAAAGTGTGCGTGTAGATGTAGCGCTGTATTCTACCAAGTCTTCGCCAAAATCGTAATCTGTTGGAAGTTTGTCTTCCGGGATGGAAAACATGTCCCAATATGCTTTTTCTTTGATTGCCTGATCCGACTGGTAAAAGGCGGAGACTTCCTTGACCCACGCTTGCATCGAATGTGTTTTATCCGGCAAGACAATCGGCTCATTCCGTTTCAGACTGGCCAAGGCGCTCATCAAATCTTCCAGGAGAATCCTCCAAGAGACACCGTCCACAAGAAGATGATGGGCCGTCAGAAACAATCGCTGAGGTCGATCGAAACCTAATTCAAAGAGACAACCGGTAAACAGCAATGATTCTTCCAGCTTGAAGCTAACAGCGCAAGCTCTCATCGCCTCAAGCATTCTAAACTCCTGTTCTTCTTGCGGTAAGGAAGAAAGGTCGACGTAAGACACTGACACTCGGCTGGTAAGGTGGCGCTCATTGTAAAAGAGCTTCCCGTCTTTTGCAGAGTAATTGAGTCGCAAACAATCGTGATGGTTAACCAGTGCAGACAGACTCGCTTCAAACTCCTCCAGCGTTACTTTTTCCCTGCTTTCAAGGAGCAGCGACTGGTTCCAATGATCAGCATTGCGGAACTGTTGTGACAGAAACCAAGAAACGATTGGAGATGACGGCAACTCACCAGTACACGGCTCTTGTGATATCTGTTCCACACCCCAGCTCCAGTCACTTCTCGTTTTTAGTTCTGCAATCGTGTCATAAATCAAGATGTCTCTTACCGGAATCTTGATTCCACGCTGATGCAATCGATAGGAAACCTGAATCGCCTTGATCGAATCCCCCCCTAGTTGGGAAAACGGGTCATGTAGACCAAATGGTGAACGACCAAGCACGTCCTCATACACTTCAACCAATAGCTTGTCAAACTCGTCACGAGTACTGGTATCATCCTCCGCACCTTTTCGCTCAATGACAGGTTCGGGAAGCTGCTTTCGATCTACCTTGCCATTTGAGGTCAGCGGAAATTGTTCAAGCTGCACGATTTGCGAAGGGATCATGTATGCGGGCAATCGACTTGCCAGTTCTTCACGGAGCTCTTTTTCCCGGAAAGCTGTTTCCGTGATCAAATAAGCACAAAGATACTTACGCCCCCACGTATCCATTCGATCGATCACCACTGCCTCACGCACAGAAGAATGACCAAGTAGCTGCTGTTCAATTTCACCCAATTCAATGCGGTAACCATGAATTTTCACCTGATAGTCAGCCCGCCCCAGATACTCCATGACTCCATTTGATCGATAGCGAACCAGATCGCCTGTCTTGTACATCACTTTACCTGGCTGAAACGGATCGGGTAGGAAACGCTCTTGAGTCAATTCCTCGCGGTTAAGATACCCCCGTGCCACACTATCTCCCGAGATGAATAACTCTCCTGTCGATCCGATCGGGATTGGTTTCCCATATGAATCCAAAATGTAGAGCTGCACGTTACTGATCGGTTGTCCAATCGGCACAGAACCCTCAACATCGGTCTCTGGATCGAATTGATAGATCATGCAACCGACTACTGTCTCGGTAGGGCCATACTCATTGAGAATTTCGATTTGTCCGTTCCATTTCGCATGAATCGCCTCTGCCAGACTCACCTTCAAGTCCTCGCCGCCCACTATCACTCTCTTTACAGTAGTAGAAGGCAGAGCGATTTCTTGCAGCAAAAACAGATGGGCAGGTGTCAGCTTTACAACATGGGAGCGTCCATCGCTAAAGATGCGCGATAACACAAACTCTGAATCGGTGTGCGGATAAATAACCATCCGATTTCCCTTTACCAACGGGCAAAAAATGGACGTAACCGTTAAATCAAATGCCAGTGAGGAATAAAAAGCAAACGCTTCTTCAGGACCAGAGAGATAGCGGTCTTTCGCCCACGAAATATAGTTGACCAACCCTCGATGAGTGACCATGACCCCCTTCGGATTTCCGGTAGAGCCTGATGTATAAATGACATAGGCCAAATCATCAGGCTGATTGACCGATTCCAGGATTGCCCCCTCATTTAGATACAGGGTCGAATCACCAAGCTCCAGGATTTCTTTGGACCACGAAATATCCTCTGTTCGCGAAGTGTGACGAAGCAACAAGTCCGCTCCAGAATCAGACAGCAGGTATTCGATGCGCTGAGAAGGGAGTTGAGGGTCAATCGGAAGGTAAGCCCCGCCGGCTTTTAGCACGGCCAACAGCCCGATGATCATCTCTGGCGAGTGATCAGCCAGCAGCGCAACAATTACACCAGGGCCAACGCCTCGCTTTCGCAACGACTGAGCGAGTCGATTCACTTGATCCTGCACTTCCTGAAATGTCAGCATGCGCCCATCTGACTCCAATGCAACTCCCTGTGGCGAGCGTTTTACTTGCTCTTCAAACAACTGGACAACCGTCTTCTCGCTGGGATAGGAAGCAGCTGTATCGTTCCATGTTTTGAGCTGTAGTGCCAACTCTTCGTCAGCAAGGAAGTTCAGATTGGACAGCGGGACTTCTGGATTCGAGATCATCTGATTGAGCAGCCTTACGAGATGATCCACTATGCGATCAACATCATTTTCCGTGTACTCTGCGATCTTATAATCCAATTCCAGCGTCAATTGTTCATCTGTAGCCCATTCCCTGATAATTACTTGGAGCGAATACAACTGGTGACCGTTGTAAAACTCCTCATTCGTCACGGAGTGCCCGCCAAGGGTGAAGGGAAGCTGCGTGCTGTAATAATTTACACAAATCTGAAACAGGCTGTCATAGCCATGTTTCTTCAATTCCAACTCTTGAGCCAACAAATCGTAGGGATATTTCTGATGAAAAAAACAGGAAGTGAGTTCCCTGTTGACATATTTGACATAATCGAAAGCATCCATTTCCATCGGAACTGCCAAACGAAATGGCATGGTGCTTGTGAACATCCCGAATATTTTGCGCTCCACTTTTCCTGAACGGTTTAACAGCGGTGTACCGATCACGATTTCTTCTTGCCTCGTACAACGCTGAAGGTAAAGACTGACGAGAGCCACAAACATGGAATTTAGCGAGCATTTCATCTGGTTTGCAAACTCGCGTATTCTTGTCGAATCTTCACGGTTGAATGCATAGACTTTGCGCTTGCCTTCGGTAGTATCTGTTGCCTTTTGTAAAGTCGTGATCACGGGCAAGCTCTGAAACTTGTCCCGCCAGTATCGCTTGTCCTTTTCAAATCTCTCAGACAGAGAATAAGCATGCTCCCTGTCGACAAAAGCTTGATAAGCGTGTTCATCTCCTACATGTACGGTACCGCCTGCCAACAACGTGTCATAAAAGTGAGCAATTTGTTCTGTCATGATTGAGATGGACCAACCATCAGCAATCAAATGGTGAAACTTTACAAAATACCCCGCTTCTTCGTCACTCAGTTGAATCAGACAAAAGTAGAACAGAGGCTCCCGTCCGATCGAAAACGGCTTTGCAAACAAAGCCTGCAAGAATTGTCTGCACCGATCAGGGGCATTCGGTTCTTGTCTGAAATCAAACACCTGCAATGGCTGCGGTTCGTACTCTCCAACAAACTGAAGGACTGTCTCTTCTTCCTGATAGTTGAGTCGCAAAGCATCGTTCTTTTGAATGAACAGGTGAATGGCCGCTTCCAGTACATCCAGTTTCACTTTCCCTTGAACCCGCACCATCCCCCCTAACGTATGGACAGGAAGCTGTGGATGTAATTTTTCCGTATACCAGATACGCTTTTGTGGATGACTTAAAGGATATCCGTCCTTCCATTGCTTCTTATCCTGATGCAATGCATTTCCCCCCTTTCGGAATTGTGCAGATGTAATCACAATTCAGGTATGGCAAAAAATCTAATTGATTACAAATACTTCCATTCCAACTATATCGATGACTCTTCCAAAGTGTCAAATGAATTTTCCATAAAATGTTATTTCTGAAAATTAGGTGAATTCATTCTCTTTTAGCGCTTCATAGAATGGAAAAAATTTTGTGCACACTGTTGATTTTGGCTGTCTTTTCACGTAGGATAAAATGTAATATACTGGTAAAAACAAACCCTTGGAAGGATGAATGTGATTAGATGTCTGTGACACTTCGTGAAGTAACCCTGGAAAACTGGGAAGAGTGTATTGAACTGGAACCTACTCCCGAACAGAGTGAGTTTGTTGCCCCGAACCTTTACTCCATCGCTGAAGCAAAGTTTCAAACTACATTTGTCCCTCTGGCCATCTACCATGATGACACGATGGTTGGCTTTGTCATGTATGGACTTGACCCCGACGATAGCAACTACTGGATTTACAGACTCTTAATTGATGCTAAGTATCAACGGCAAGGCTACGGACGTGCTGCGATTTCGCAAGTCATTGATATACTGAAGGCAAAAGACGATTGTCAAAAAATTGTCATTGGTTATGCCCCAGCCAATGTCGCTGCCGAAAACCTTTACGCTTCACTCGGATTTCAAAAAAATGGCATGGTCCTGTTTGGCGAGACTATTGCAGAATTGAACTTTTAAGCTAGCTATTTTCGCTCCCGAAAAATGAAACAGCGGCGACCTAAGACCTGAAAATCAAGTCTTAGAATAGCCGCTGTTTGAATTGTTTTTTGTTTTTCCGTAAATTAAAAAACACACTCTCCATGTGACTGTATACATCATGGTTAGTGTGCATTTGTTTTAGATATGGTGCCGGTGAAGGGACTTGAACCCCCACGGTTTCCCTCACGATTTTGAGTCGCGCGCGTCTGCCATTCCGCCACACCGGCATGTGAAACTATGAATAAAGTAGCACATCATCGATAGAAAATCAATGGTGGGGAGAGACGGATTCGAACCGCCGAACCCGGAGGGAGCAGATTTACAGTCTGCCGTGTTTAGCCACTTCACTATCTCCCCACAATATGTGCTGTCTATCTTCTGCGTCTACTCTTTTCAACCAGAAGCGACATTTATTAATTTACCATGAACTTTGTTTGACGTCAATATATTTATTTGGATTGACCCTCTTTTTTCTCCAAGATTTCCTGTGCCCACTCGTGAAAGACGCGCAGTGCTTCGTCCACTTCTTGAAATGTTGCTTCTCCCTCACAGGAGTATTCTGGGAAGTCTAGTATGCGGTTTTTACGAATCTTCACATGCTCTTCTTCGCATTTTATCTCCAAGAAGTAGGGAACGGATTCATCTATCCCATAGCTATTTTCTAAAAATTCGTAGGTACGTACCCACTCCAGAATTCGAACTTCCGAAGCTTTTAACCGAAGCACCTGCTCCAAGGACATAATGGTTTCATTCCCGTAGTAATACATGTTATTCAGCCCTTCTGCATGAAAATGGACGGAGCCGTGACTCCGCCCTGTTATTGATGTGATAGATTAGGTCGAGGAAAGCAGCTCTCTCAGTTCTTTGACAATCACTTGCTGGTAGCCAGTGCCTTCTCCATACTGCTCGAGCATTTCGGTACGTGCCACTTTGATCTTGTCTTCATAATCTGGTGCATTTCGATCCTGGTTTTGCTGTTTAAACGCCGTCATGACAGCTTGGACATGCTTCGGTCGTGGTCCCCATTTGGCCAGAACATGTCCACCCGTGTCCGCGAAAATAACAACAGGGATCGCCCGACCGCCCATCGTGAGAAACTCATCCATGAGATCGAGGTGTTCTTCCATCACCATAATTTCCACTGGCATGTCTGTTTCTTTCAAGGCATGCAAGACGACTGGCAAGTTGCGAACGACGTCGCCACACCATTCCGCAGCCAAAATCAAGCATCTGAGGTCATCACGATGCTGGAGCGAAGCAAAAAACGCACGGTCTTGTTCATCCTCCCATGAAAATGCATCCGACCAGTTTTGGTATGTATCCTGATTTTTGGTCATGCTTTCCACAAACGCTTGTGGCTTGAGCCCCGTACGGAATTTATGTGCTACATTTGCCCCCATCTTTTCTCCTCCTTTTGTATCGCTCGCCTATTCTTGGTTGTTATTCGTTGCTTCGTTTGCTTCCTTTTCTTGATTAGCCAGCTCCATCATTTTTTGCAACAAGATATGCTGCGGCATGTGCATCAGACGCTCCAAGGGTACCTGAAGCGCTTCCGCCAGCTTGACTGCCGTCTCTGGTGATATTTGTAATGGACGCATGTCACTTTTGCTCCTTTCCCTTGCTTTCATCAGTCCCTTCAGTATAATACACAGCCGTTAAACCTGCCAGCATACAAGCCTGGCACTGGGGGCCTTTAAAAAGCAAGCTAACATCATTGATAAAAATGACATTAGCTTGCTCGGCAGCAGATGAAATAGCTTGCCTATTTGCCAAATTCCGCTTGCAAAATGTTATAAAAACTACCCGAATCGTCTGCTTCACCCATATAGTTGATATTGGCAGCCAACGTATGCTTACCCCCAAGTGTCCCTCCAGAAAAAGTGGAGAATCCTGGAATTCTTCCTGAGTGTCCCCAGAACGAAACCCCATTCTTCAGCTTGGTTTCATAGATCCCAAGACCGTATCCGTTGGGGAGTTCTTTCGTTCCCGTAGGGACTGAGGTAAGCATTTGTTTGAACTGCTCTTCCTTTAGTAATTTACCACCGAGCAAAGCTGAGAAGAACTTGTTCAAGTCGTCAGCAGTCGAAATCATATCTCCTGCTGAGCTAGCTATGCTTGGATTATAATAAGTGACGTCTATTAGCTCACCTGCTTCGTTTTGTTGGCCATGCCCCCGGGCGTGGTTTATCCCTGGGATCACTGTTGAATTACCAGGTAGGAAAGTATTCGATAATTTGAGTGGTTCGATAATCCGCTTTTCGATCTCTTCCTCATAGCTGTTGCCAGTTACCCTTTCAATAAGCATCCCCAGTATCACGTATCCTGTATTTGAATAAGACCAGCCTTTTCCCGGCTTGAATTCTGGGGGTAGAGAAAGCCCCATCTTCACAAGTTCTTCAGGCGTATGCGATTTTTTGGTTTCCATCATATCAAAGTCTGGAGACTTTAAGTAATCAGTAAGACCACTTGTATGGTTCAAAATCTGCCGAATCGTAATCTGCTTCCCATCATATCCGTTACCTTGAATGACACCAGGAAGCCATTTTTCGATAGAGTCATCGAGATTAAGTCGGCCCTCTCCGACTATATGAAGGACAGTCGTTGCTGTGAACGTCTTCGTCACGCTGCCAATACGGAAGCGATAATCTGCTTCCATTTGTTTCTTGGTGACTTTATCAGCCACTCCAACGGCATAAGCCCGACTCTTCCCGTTTTCAGAAGCTACAGCGAGTATGCCCGGAAATCCAAATTTCAAGGACTCCTCCATTGCTTGCTTGAGAGCCTGATCTCGTTGGCCTTTATTTACCAACGGACTTGAAACATTTTGAGCGGATTCTGCTTTTACGATGAAGGCGGGCATGTTGTTAAACAGGGAAGGGCCAGTTAGTAAAAGGGCCAAACTTGCGAATGCGATTTGTTTACGTGTGTTTATGGAAATTAGCTCCTCTCGACACTATAGAATGTGGTTGTTTGCCTTGCTGCTCCATACTAACAACACGGCTGTCATCTCCACCAGTTACACATTGTCAACATGTACTTTGTGACATGTTAGCTCTACCGAACCACTTTTGTCACATTTATCCACCGCTAACTCCTCATGAAAAATGAAAAAAGAGCCACCCGTAGGCAGCTCCAAAATGGAGGCAGGCTGTTTATCCCCTTCTCACCCCACGTGATGGGACTCTATCTCTCGTGAACACAATATTCCGCACATGGAAAAGGACTAACTATGGCTTTTGCTTAGTGAGAATGCAAGGTACACCAAAGCCGATCGCGCCGGGCTGGGACATCTGTTCCAGATATGCCAACCCTCGTGCACATTGCTGCTTGCATACTTGACATGTATGGGACGTTACGATTTTCAGCTGTACTTGATTGGGGTGCTGTCGCGCATTCTTCTTCTTTATCTTTTTGCCCTTGGCCATCCGTTTTCCTCCCTTTGCCCTGGATCACTCCAGTCTATGAAGGAGAACACCCCCGCTCTTTAGGCAAGCATACAAAATCAAGATAGTCACCTGCAAAATGGGCCTTGTCATACGTGTCAACACATAGAAAAAGCCGCCGGAGAGTTCTCTCCAAGCGACTTATGAGTCTTCCCTATGGCTTTGGACTTAACAACTGGCGCAGTTCTAGCTCCAGTGTAGGGGCATCAACCATGCCGATTATCTTCTTTCGTACGATCCCATCTGCGTCAATCAAATAAGTAGTTGGGAACGCCATCACCTTGTAACGGTTCGACACGGTTCCATCTACGTCCATCGGAATCGGAAATGTCAGCTTGTAATTGGTGACAAAGGCCATGGCTGCTTCTGGACTGTCATTACTCGTGACGTTCACGCCATACAGATCAACCTGTCCGCCGTATTTTTCATAGACTTTTTGTAAATCAGGCGCCTCCAGCTTGCATGGTCCACACCAGGAAGCCCAAAAGTTCAAGACTAATGGTTTCGTCCTTTTTCCTTCTACCTTGTACGTCTGCTGATCCAATCCTGTCAGTGTAAAATGAGGAGCCGCAAAGCCAACTTCCGGTTTTTGAACCTCTGCTACGATTGCGGCTGTTTCTAGAGGTTTTTCCCAAACAGCAAGTCCGACCCCCAATAATACGAGCACCGCGAGCAACAGCTTTTTCATTTTGTCACCTCTGCCCTACTGAGTTAGAATCCCGTAAAGCCTCCGTACATTTGAATGAGCACGCGTGTAATATCCGTCAGTTTATCTGTATACAGAAGAATACCAAACAAAATCATAATGGCTCCTCCGATTTTCATAAACAGGTCGGAATACTTCACAATCGCGTTCACCTTACTGATGAAGAACGTCATGACAAAAAATGGAATGGCGAAACCGAGTGTATACGCCAATGTGTAAGCCAAGGCGCTTGATGGATTGGAAACGCCCATGACGATGATGCCAGAAAGAATCGGTCCCACACAAGGTGTCCATCCAGCTGCATACGTCATTCCCACCAGTATGGACCCAGTATACCCCAATGGTCTCGATTTTAAATCGATTTTAAAAGAACGCATCATCCAATCCATTTTAAACACGCCAAGCATAACCAAACCAATGACAGCAAGCAAAATACCGCCTAGTTGACGAATTAAGTCCTGTTGGTCGGTGAACAAGCTTCCGATCCAGGATGTAGACAGCCCGAGCGCAACGAAAATGATCGAAAACCCGACAATGAAGAAAAAGGTATGCAAGAAGGCTTGCTTGCGAAAAACCGCTCTCCCTTTCTTCACTTCATCTACCGTAACCCCCGTTATGTAAGACAAAAAGGACGGATAAAGCGGCAGGCAGCAAGGGGAAATAAACGAAAGGAAACCTGCTGCAAAAGCCAAAAACACAGTAATATCGCCAGTCATATGTAACCTCCGGTGGGTATTTTATCCACTATCTTCTCATTGTATCGAATCTTTTCCCCCTTCAAAAGTAGCAATGACACTTTGTCTTAAATCCGTGACAATTTACTTTACATAATATTCATTATGTCTTAAAACTCGGCACAAAACGTAACAATTGGATGGATAAATCTGGTCCACTTTAGAAAATAGATCAGATTTGTGACAAATGTGACATGTACCTTTCTCGGAAGACATGTAGATGATGAGCAGCATGCCCAAGGATAAAATAGATGATTGCAGCTGCCGTCGTCTTGTCCTGAATAATCACGCCTGAACGACTCAACTCTTTTTCCGTAAGCCCTTTTACCAGTGCTCGAGTAGAAGCGCGCACAGTCCGATACTCCTCGATTAGATCGACAAGCGGTCGGCGGTCAAAATTCGTAAGACTGACGTAAATGTCCTGATGCCTAGGTAATGGTGTCTTGTCTCCACGGGACGCACACAGCAAGCGATAGCTCATGATTCGTTCTGTATCCATAATATGGCCGAGAACTTCCTTTACACTCCATTTATCTTTCTGATAGCGGAACATGCTCTGTTCCTCACCGAAGGATCGAAAGCATGCAAGTATTTCTTCCTCCTGAGCGCAAAGCAGCAAATTCAGATCACCTTCAGGTGCGATTTTGATATAGGCTTCAAACTGCGCAGGATAATCACCAGACTGTGGTTTGCGGAAGTACAAATGAAGACACCTCCCTTTTGGAATAATGAGACGAATACTTCCATTGTACACAAAAAAGAGGCGGATGTACTCCGCCCCTTCCCTGCTATTCTTTTCTTACTGAATCGTGACTTTGCCGCCATCTTGAAGCAGTGTTTGCCCTTTTACCACGATCTTATCGCCGGCAGACAAACCTGTCAAAATTTCGATCTGATCACTGGAGGATTTGCCTGTAGTGACCTCGACTTGTTTTGCAATGTCACCTTCCAGCTTGAATACATACTGTTTACCGTCGCGATCAAAAACTGCACCGCGCGTTACAACGATCGATTTCGCTCCACTTTCTCCAATCGATGGGAAGGTTACATTCACAACCATATCGGACTTCAGCTCATTGGATGGGTTTGGAATCGTAATCTCCACTGGATATGCCTTGAGATTCGTATCCATTACTGGACTCATCGCCGTTACTTTGGCATCAATCGTTTTTCCTGTCGATTGTACGTTTACTTTTACGGTAGTTCCTACTTTTACTTTTGTGATATCTGCTTCTGACAGATTCGCTTTTACTAGAAGTGGGTTCGTGTTCACAACAACCACAACCGGCTGCTGACCTGCCATTTGACCAACTGCGCCATTTACGCTGGAAATATATCCGTTGATCGGAGACGTCACAGTCGCATTCGCTAATTGCTCACGAGCATTTTGCAGGCTTACTTGTGCTTGCTGTACAGAGGCTTCAGAAACTTGCACACTTGTTTTTTGTCCTGCAGATTGCACACCCTGCTGCGCGTTATCATAAGAGGTTTGTGCCGTTGTCAATTGGGAATTTGCCTGTTCCATCTGCTGAGCGGAAATCGCTCCTTGTGAAAAGAGCTGTTGCATCCGCTGCTGGTTTACTTTTGCATCCTGAAGGGCTGTTTCTGCCTGCTTCAGGCTATTTTTTGCTTGGACCAAGCCTTGATCAGAGCTGCTGCCTGCTTGGTTTAAGCTCGCTCTTGATACGTTGTAGGCTGCTTCTGCTTGTTTAACACCGTTCACCAGATCTTTTTCATCGAGCTTGAACAATACTTGGCCTTTTGTCACGTATTGGCCCAGTTTCACTGGCAGGGAAGAAATTTTCCCACCCATTTTCGGGGAGACTTGCACTTCCTCACTCGGCGCCAGCTTTGCCGTGAGACCAGAATCTGATACTACTGTGCCCGTTGCAACAGTTTCCACCTGTACAGGGGTTGCCGCTGCCACTGTTTCCGTAGGCGGCGTTTCCGCTTGCGGGCTGGAGCACCCTGCCACTAGCGAGATGGCTAGCAATGCCAAAATGACGGGTTTTTTATTTAGTTTCATGTATGTCCCTCCTCTTCCCACAAACGTCTTACGATTCCAAAGCGGGATTAATTTTCTTTTGTTTCTTTTCTAGTTTCTTTTCGAGTTTCAACTGGCGCTTCAAGCGTCTCTTTTTCCCTAAATCATCAAACCAAGAAGCAACGACAGGAACGAGAACCAGCGTAATCAGTGTAGAGAATCCGAGACCGAAAATAACTGTTACGGCCATTGGTGCATTCGTCTCAGATCCGGCACCGCCTGAGAATGCGAGCGGTCCAATCGCCAGAATGGTGGTGAGTGTCGTCATCAAAATTGGACGAAGACGAATCGGACCAGCATGCAGAATCGCATCATACAGCTCCATACCTTTTGCGCGCAATTGGTTCACGTAGTCAATCAATACAATCGCGTTGTTCACGACCAGACCGATCAACAAAATGTACCCGATCAAAACCCCAACGCTGATCGTTGTGCCTGTCGCCAATAGACCAAGCAGAACGCCTGTAACGGTCGGTGGCACGGAGAACATGATGATAAATGGGGTGTAGAACGATTCAAATTGCGCTGCCATTACCATGTAAAGCAACACAACTGACAGTACAATCGCGAGAGCAAGGCTACTGAAGGATTCCATCATTTCTTCACTTTGCCCGCCAAAATCGACTTTGTAGCCATCTGGGAGATTCAGCTTCGAGATTTTCTCTTGCACTTCCCTTGTGACAGAGCTCAGGTCACGTCCTGCCAAATCACTCGTTACTTGAACTTCACGGCTTGAGTTGGCACGGTTAATCGATACAGGCACATCTATCTTATTGATAGTCGCAACCGAGGTCAGCGCGATCTGTGCCCCACCTGGAGCAGAAATTCGCATATTGTTCAAGAAGTTGATATCTTCCTGATACTCTTTCGGCAGTTTGAGGTTGACGTCAATCTCATCATCACCCGTGCGATAGTACGTTACCGTTTGACCTTGGAAGGAAGTGCGAACACTGGAGAGAATTTGTCCGGTCGTCAATCCGTACAAACTCGCTTTCTCCGCATTGATCTTCACTTCCAGCTCTTGTCTTGATTCTTCCAAGCTGGTTGTTACGTTACTCGTACCTTGTACCTTCTCAATTTCACCTTTAATGATACCACTAATATCTTTCAATACGTCTAGATCATCCCCACTAACCTTCAATTGGATTGGGGAACCAGTAGACATACCAGCTGGTGCGCTTACCTTAATTTCAGGTCCAGCAATATGCTTCAGCTTTTCCTGGAGATCCATCACAACTTCATTGGAGGAACGTTTGCGCTGATCGAGGTCTACCAGCATCAGGCTGATCGTTCCCTGATTGGATGACAATGTACTCGCTATTGGTGATGCATTACTACCAACCGAAGTCGCTACAATTTTCTTCTCCGGAACCGTGTTGACAATTTCTTCTACTTGTCTGGTTACTTTTTCTGTTTCAGCCAGAACGGTGCCATTTGGCATTTTGATGGAGATGTTTACTTGACCTTGGTCCATGGCCGGGATAAACTCTGCCCCGATCAATGGAGTCAATGCGAGAGAGCCCACCATCATGACGACCGAAGAAATCATGACCGTTTTACGATGGCCCAAAGACCATTTTAACAATCCTTGGTAGCCTTTTTCTACTTTGCTAAATCCAATGTTGAACCAAGTAACAGGATTGATTCCACGATAGTTCTCATGATGCGTATGCGACGGAATTTTGTTCAAAATTCTCGAACTCAGCATCGGCACGAGCAAAATCGAGAATACTAGCGCCGCAATATGTGAGTAAACAACCGTCAATGCAAGTGGTCCAAACAACTCAGAAGCAATACCTTCTGTGAGGGCAATCGGCAAGAATACGCAAATTTGCGCCAAAGCCGAAGCCATAACTGCCGTACCTACTTCCTTGGAACCATCCAGGGCGGCTTCCATCATGCCTTTTCCCTGTTCTCGGTGACGGAAAACATTCTCGAGCATAACAACTGCAAAGTCAATCAATGATCCCAATCCCAATGTCAAACCGGAGAGGGAAATCAGGTTGATCGTCTGTCCAGTCATGTACATCAGCAAGAACGTAGCAACGATCGATACAGGAAGAACGATAACCGCAATTACCATGGATCGCAAGCTGCCCAAGAAGAAGAACAGCAAGATCATACCGATACCGCCACCCAACAGGGCATGTTCAGCGGTGGTGTAAACGGAATCCTTAATGTAGATGGATGTATCCAGAGTCGTAATGATTTCTACGCCTTCTGGCAGCTCGCTTTTGATTTTCTCCAGCTCAGCTTTTACATCATCTGCTACCTCAATGGTGTTTCCGCCAGAAGCTTTTGTCACTTTAATACCCAAGCTAGGTGTTCCATTTACGTAACTCATTTGCGTTATATCTTGATGCGTGTCTTTTACTTCGGCAATATCGCTGAGCCTAATGGAGTTTCCTCCGACAGAGATTGGTGTCAGCGCGATTTGTTCGATATCGGCGAACTCACCTTGTACACGGATGTTGAGCTTGGCGTCACCCTCGCGTACCGCTCCACCAGAACCTGACAAGTTGCTGGTCTGTAGAGCTTGTTGAACTTGGTCAAGTGACAGTCCATACGCCGCTAGTTTGGCTGGGTCGACTGTAACATCGATGATCCGGCTTTGTCCGCCGCTGATGGAAGCAGATGCGACCCCATCAATACGCTCCAGGCGTGATTGGATCATATTCTCTGCCATCTTTTTCAATTTGTTGATATCTTGCTCACCCGTCACCGCAAATTCAATGATCGGTGTACTGTTCGGGTCAATGCGCAGTACGCGTGGCGCTCTGGCTGAGTCAGGCAAAGAGCCACGAACCTGATCTACCTTCTCCCGCATGTCGAGAGTCGCCTGATCAAGGTCTGTCCCCCAGTTAAACATGAGGATAACCTGCGAAGCGCCTTCCATCGATACCGATTGTATACTATCTAAATCGGATACCGTTGCAAGTGCGTCCTCAATCGGTTTCGTTACCAGTTTTTCTACCTCACTCGGAGATCCGCCGTCAACGGATGTAACCACGACAGCAACCGGGAAGTTTAGATCCGGCATGAGATCAATCGACAAGCGAGGCAGTGAAACGAAACCAAAAATCATCATGGCCAGAGTCAACATAATCATGGTGACCGGGCGTTTAATCGATAGTTCAGAAAGATTCAATCCACTCACCTCTTCTTTATATATCTGCTAATTTTTTGTGAGTAATAGTTCGCATGACGAAATGAATAAGGGAACCTCGAGTTAACATTTCGTTTAACGAAATATCAAGGGATGAAACCGTTTTTAAACGGTTTGTGAATTTCCCCATTTCACATCTCGCTGTTGATATACACGCTCTGTCAGTGACACCCACACAACTCGTCGATCTGATTGGTCTCGGAACCTGCGTACCAGGTTTTCCTGCTCCAACCGGTTAATGAGACCGGAAGTTGTGCTGTATGAAAGACCGACAGTCTTACTTATGTCCCCCATTGTTTTTGGCCCGTTTCCAAGCTGCTCCAGAATCAAGACCTGTTGCCAGGTTACATCGCTTGTATCCAGCTCTTGCTCAGAAATCGTGGTAAACAAAACACTGGCTTCTTGCAGGAGTTTTGCCAACTGAATCAGTTCTTTCATGAGAACCTCCCTTGCCATCCTTACTTAACCACTTCACACCCATAACTAATCGTTTATTTCCCAAAAATAATTCTACTGAAATGTATATGTAGTGAAGTCTACCCAGGGGTAGATTTCTGACAAGTATTTATCTATCTGGAGATAGACGACAACGCATGCTAGAATGAAGTTAAGTGATTATCCGGCAGAGAAAGAAGGACTTCTCATTGTTTAAGATAATGATGAAAGCCATACAAAAACGTTTATTGATCATGTGGTTTTCCATCTTAATTGTATTAGCTTTGCTTCCTGATTCCTTTAAACGGGAAACTCCGTTGCAATTTTCCCTTACCATTGTACTATTTATCTGTTACCTTGTGGTATTTTGGACTTCCAAGAAAAAATGGAAGCCTTTCCAATTCGAGTTAGTGACAGTCGTGCTTGGAATTGTCTCGTTACTAAAGTCCCTCATCTTGGGTGGAGAGGGTTTCGGCTTGATGCTTCCACTCGCTGTTTTTATCGGTTTTCACATTCATGGACGCCGTGCGTTGGCTTATGCTACTTTTTTTGGTACGTGTAGTACGCTTTTTTTATATTTTGAAGAAAACCTGAAATTCACGCACATCATTTCTTATATTCTTACGTATGTGGGTTGCTATATCGGCGCACGTGGCTATCGGATTCAAACAGAAGCATACGAAACCAACCAACAGCACCTGGAGCAGCTGCAAAAAGCACATACAGAGTTGCAAGAGGCGCACTTACAACTTCAAGAAGCAGCACTTCATTCCCTTCAAGTAGCGGTTCTGGAGGAACGAACGCGAATTGCCCGTGATATTCACGATGCATTGGGCCATAGTTTGACTTCACTCATTGTCCAGCTACATGCCTTGAAGTATATGTTGCAGGATGGACCTGACAACGCACAAGAAGCCGTGCGTAACATGCTTGGTGTTGCCAAGCAAAGTCTGGAGGATATCCGCACGTCTGTCCATACATTGGCCCTAGATAAAACCTCCTTGGGACTTACGCCTCTGCGAGCTCTCTTGTCGCAGGCTCAAAAGCATACAGGAATAAAAATGGAGCTGATGTGTTCCGATCTGGACATTCCGCTCTCTCAAGAAATGACGATAACGTTTTATCGAATTTTACAAGAAGCCATCACCAATTCGCTACGTCATTCTGACGCAAAAGAAATTCTCGTCATCATTGAACAAAAGAAGGACATCCTTTTGTTGTCCATTCGAGACGATGGGAGCATCACTAGCGACCAAAAAATCAAACCTGGCTTTGGCCTAACTGGCATATCTGAACGAATTCAGTTATTGAATGGAACTCTCGCCTATCGCATTCGAGAGCCCCACGGATTCCAACTCGATTTCAGCTTTCCGATTGGCCAGACTGAACCTGAAAGGAGCATGCGAACATGACCAGTAAACAAAAAGAAGGAGCCATTCGCGTGGTCCTAGTAGATGACCAAACCATGATTCGCCAAGGTTTAGGTTATGTCATTCAAATGCAATCCGATATGGAAGTCATTGGGGAAGCTTCCGATGGTGTGGAAGCTGTAGAACTGATTGGCGCCCTCGCACCTGATGTCGTCTTGATGGATGTTCAGATGCCCAACAAGTCTGGTATTGAGGCCACAAGAGAAATCATGCTGCAGCATCCTCGCACGAAGGTATTGATTCTTACCACCTTTGACAATCACAATTATGTGGTGGAAGGGATTCGTGCTGGAGCTGTCGGCTATATGCTAAAGGATGCCGACTCTCAGGAAATGCTTGATCTCATTCGCAGAGCCCACCAGGGAGAAGCGCTCTTCCACACCGTGACAGCTGCAAAAGCCCTTGCCGAAGCACTGCAAGGTCAACGTGAGACACCTGATTCGACTACCTCTTCTCAATCAGTCTTGCTAGATGAACTGACGGATCGAGAGTTGGATGTCCTTCAACAGATCGCAAATGGCTATCGAAATGATCAGATTGCGCAAAACTTGTTTATATCAGAAGGCACTGTAAAAACACACGTGCATCGGATTTTGCAAAAAATGGGTGTCGAGGATCGTACCCAGGCAGTGGCAAAAGCACTGCGGCACAAAATCGTGAAATAAATCAGACATTTTTAGGCAGGAGGATTAAGTGGAATCAAGTTTCCATCCTCCTGCTTTATGCTGATGGAAAACCCTTGTACCAGCTGTGCGCTGGACATCGCTTCAAATACGGCAGCAGCCGCTTTCTTCGTATCAATGACCCGGCAAATCACTGCCAACGTCCTCTCGCTGTCTTCCCCACCGTCGCTATGCCCATTCCCTGTCTTTCCCAAGCATTCGTCCAATAGCTGTTCGATCGAATAGCGCATTTCAATCTCTGATTCACACAAATGGGGAAAGCGAATGATCATCGGATGGAAATCGTTCTCTTTCATGACCTGATATCCTTGTTCTTTCATCTCTTCGGCCCAGCTCTGCAAAACTTCGTCTGGCCTTCCCTCGATCTGCTCCGCTACTACAGCAAAATAGTCGCCAATTTCCCCTACCTTTCCGTAATGAACGGTGTAAAGGTGCTCCGTTTCCTCATACCAAACCTCCCAGTAGCTCCACCTCGTTTCGTTTTTTTTCAGCATCCGAATCACCGTTGTTCAACTCCGTTCAAATTGTAACCGTTTTGTAAATTATTCCACTGATCGACAGGTCTTGACAACAACTTACAAAAAGATTGATTCAAAAGACTTGCAACTTTTTCACAAATAGGACCATCCGCTCATTCGAACGTAAAAAAAGACGGATATTCGATCCGCCTACAGTCACAATCCTTTTTTATTTTTTTAGGAAATTGAAAGAGGTAAACGAATCTCAAAACGGGCTCCTTTCAGTTTCGGAGAGTTTTCCGCATAGAGTTCGCCACCGTGATCCGCGATGATGCGTTGTGTCGTAGACAAACCTAACCCCGTTCCCTCTTGTTTGGTCGTATAAAAAGGAACGAATAAATTTTGTAGGCAAGAATCTGATAGACCAGGTCCGTTGTCTTCCACAACAATGATTACTTGATTGAGTGATGAGTACACTTTCACTTGAACGAGGTTGCCTTGGGTCAACAATGCTTCAAGCGCATTTTTCAAGATGTTCAAGATGGCTTGCTTGATTCGCGAACGATGACCAAACACATGCCACTCGCCTTGTGCAATGTCCAGCTCTAGCTTGATTCCTCTTCGATTCGCTTCTGGCTCCAGTAAACGAATGACGCCATGTAACTCGTCCATCACTAAGAAACGTTCCGATACGATTTTATCATCCCTGTACCGGGCCAAAACAAGGACATCGTTCAATAGCCCATCAATGCGTTCAATTTCCGTTAAGATGACAGAAAAATAAGATTCACTTCGATTTGCTTCCCCTTGCTCCCGCAACAATTGAATAAAGCCCTTGATGGCTGTCAGTGGATTCCGAATCTCATGCGCCATCCCAGCAGCCAGTTGCCCAACTGCTGCCAGCGCTTCTCGCTTGCTCAATTCTTCTTCGTACTTTTTGCTTTCCGTAACATTCCGAAGAACGGCGATTGCTCCCCACATCTCTCCACCGTAATAAATAGGGCTCGTACTCACTGTCGTCCATTTACCTCTGTATTCCGCAACATAATGTCCGGACTGCCCGCGTTCAATTACCCACTGGACAAAACGCTCGCTAATATGAGGGCGGAGCGCATAGTCAATGTTTTGACCAATGAGTTGATTCCGATCTACGCCAAATAAATGACAGACAGCGTAATTCGCTTCAATGACTCTTAACTGGCGGTCGATCATCAAGACAGCAATATCACTTGATTGCAGAACCAATTGGACAAGCTCCTGTTCAGCGAGCATTGTCACATCTTCTCCTTTGGCCGAACTTGTTGGAGAAGTTGGTGCTTTTTCAACCGGGAATTGATGTGAATTTTTGTTGAAGACATCGTCCATTTGATGCAAAATGTAATCCATCGATTGATAGAGACGAATCTGTCCTTGTAAAAGCTCTACACGCTCCATTTCCGTCGTGGCAAGAGATAATTCGTTGTTATTCATTTCTTCAATAATAACGTCTCTACACTTGCGCAAAAACTGCTGTAAATACATAAGATTCATTCCGAGTAACGAAAATTTGTAGGCGATTTCGCTCAATTCTCGTTCGAATGCATACGTGTCGATTACTTTTACTACTTCAATCCATTTCGTGATTTGCTGAACAAACAAAGCCTCTGTATTTTCGCGGTCTTCTAGAAGCAAGGCAGAGTAATGATGATCTGAAAGAAAGGAAAACGTCTTGGCCACCGCCGCAGGGACCAAATGAGTAAGATACTTACTTATTCGATTTTTCAAAACACTCTGGCTCCTTTTCTCCGTGCTTCATTGAGGCTATTTTTCCAAGTATGTATAGGCTCTATTATGGACGTAAATGAGACAAGATGTAAAGCGGCATGATGATATCCTGGTGCAGAGAATGACACCATCCAATCAGGTTCTCTTCTTATCCTTACAGACAAACAATCTCGGCTAGCATCCTATTATCGCGCGTTATCTATTGCCTTTTTCGGACACCTTCACCTCCTGATCATATTTGACTGAAAACGCTTTCCCAACATTTTCTATCATATCACGACCGAGCATAAAATGGTAAAGTATGTTTATTATTCAATCATCCAAAAAGCATTTGCCCCGCAGAGACAAATGCTTTCGCTTTATGAATGGGATTTGACAGCGTAATTGCGCAAATCCGATTTTACCGGGCTATTTGGGTTGGTTCCTGTATGCGCGCGCTTGAAAGCTTCGCTTTCTGTCCAATTTTTAAACGATTCCTCATCTGTCCATTTCGTAAAGACGATATATTCGTCACCTTCCGTCGGTGCCAGGAAAAGGAACTCCAAAAAACCTGGAACCTCCTTCATCCGTTCTCCCCCATTACCAAATGCGCGCTCCAAATGGGATTGGTAGTCTGCTGGTACAGTCAGTCTGTTCATGGATACATACATGATGGTCACACATCCTTTTCATTGGGTTCATCTACCAACTCCCATTATACTACTCCTTTGGTGAAAAACCTAAAAACCGCAAACGCTATTCGCGCCTGCGGTTTATTTGTTGCTCGAGCATGATATCCATCAAGAGTGTATCCTGCAACGGATCTTTCGGGTCTACCGTCAACAGGGCAGCGACAGCGGCCATCGCACATCGAACGGATTGGTAGGAATAAAAGGCATCCCGCTCCGATTCGCTGAACAAAGATATATCCGATCGCTCTTGAGTCGGGTACGGGAAGTCAGTCTCGACACCAGCACGATCCAGAACAATGAGTGCCTGTTTAATCGCAATCAATGCCCCACTGACACTAATGCCGTATTCTTGGCGTAGATCCTCCCACACCTGAAAAGCTGATTTTTCTACCCTTTCCTGATTGGGGCGCGTAATGATTCCTGTTTTGCGCCCTTCTTTCAATAACCAATCCACAAAAATATCATTGCGTGGAGGAAAAGCGTATACTTGCAGCTTCATTTCCAATTCTGTCGGGTTATCCTTGGCAAAACGCGCGTGAGCCAACGACATTTCGTAACGCCGTGATGGATGCCCAGGAACAGTGACAAATACAGTATCTTGTCGCACAGCTGCGATCTGCAGCTTGGTTCGTGCGGGTATCCTGCCTTGAGGTGCCTTTTCCCTGCGCATATTACCAGGAATCAATTCTACTCCGAATTGATGGTACTCCAGTGGTGAATCTATCCAAGGAATGGGCTCTCTCGACTGTACTTCGTATAGCCCGTTAAACATCACCCATTCGCCCGGGCGGCGCTGGCTGCGAACCAAAACAGCATGAACTTCCTTTTCTGGTGGCAATTCCGTATCTTGATCCTCCGGTGGAGGATGCATTCGCTTGTGTTCGATAAGAATGCAGTCGGTCATGAATAATCGCTCGAGCAATTCCCGTTTGCTCACCCATTCATATCCGATACGGTAAATCCGATTTTTCATCGGCTTCACCTCCTTTTGATCGCCAATATTGCATCATCCTGGTTTGTTTCTATTACCCTACCATATGTAATCGTCGCTTTGTCCGTGCTAACGAGATCGTACAATCCGCTGTAGCGCTTGCGCTGCTTCTTCAGGTGATTCGGCATGGCTAATCGCACTGATAATCGCGACTCCATCGGCACCGGCAGCAAGCACTTCAGAAGCATTTTCCAGGGTAATGCCACCAATTCCGACGATAGGCAAGTCATTACCGACTGCCTGACGGATCTCCTCTAGCCCCATTGGTCCGATAGGCTCGCCAGCATCTGCCTTAGAACGGGTAGCGAACATCGCTCCTACGCCAATACAATCAACGCCGCCGCTTTGGGCCGCGAGCGCCTCTTCGACCGTACCTGCCGAAACACCGATGTACATCTCGGAGCCAACTTTGGCTCGTACTTCCGACAATGCCATGTCATCTTGCCCGACATGGACGCCATCTGCCTGCAAACGAATCGCCATATCCACATCGTCATTCACAAAAAATACGGTATCATGTTCACGACATAGCTGTTGCAGCTGTCTGCCCAGCTCGTATTGTTCCTCAGCAGTTAGCTTGCTTCCTTTATCACGCAGCTGAAGCGTGCCCACTCCTCCGCGCAATGCTGCTTCCACGATTTGCACGGTCTTTTCGCTGGAATAGCTGCAATCCTGCGTTCCAATGACAAAGTATACACCCATCTTTTCCCGAAGTCTTTGTATATCTCGCATGCTTTATTTCCCCTCCCAACGATCCAATGCCTCTCGATAAGCGCTGGCTGCTGACTTGGCATCAGTTGCATCGGTGATCCCCGATAAGACAGCAATGCCCGCACACCCTGCTTCCAAAACTTGCACCGCCCGATCCGGTGTGACTCCGCCGAGTCCGATGATCGGCACATGCCATCTAGCCGTCATTTGCGCAAGTTCAATTGTTCCTCTTGGCGCAAGACCTGGCTTCGAACCACTCGCAAAAATATGCCCGTAGAGCAAATAATCGACTTTTGCGGCAATGGCTTGCTGTGCTTCCTCCACGGAATGGACGGAACGCCCTATTTTTTGACCAGTCTTCAGTACCATTCTCGCTTCCACAGGAGACAGACTATGGTATGCCAGATGAGCACCGGCACAACCCGACGCAGCAGCCACGTCCACCCGATCATTCACGATCAAGGACGAAAGGGGGATGACATTCGCCAATGCCTTTACCCAGTCCATGCATTCCTTTGCGGTACGTTGTTTTTCCCGTATGTGTAAAAAGTTCATACCACCCGCATAAGCAGCTTCTGCCATTCGCAATACCTCATCAAGCGAATGCCGACCGCTCGTAATCACATGCAGCTCATGAATGCTTGACATCAGGTTGGACACCGCCTCCAGTGAGTGCTGTCACACATTCCTGCAGCCATTGTGTCGTTCGGTCTTCTTTGTCCGTCGGCGATTGAGCCAAAAGTTCAATCACGAGCCGACGCAAGAAAAATGCTTGTTGCACGGTAAGTGGAAAGGTAATATTTTTCGGCTTAGTTTCCTGTTTCTCCAACGTCTCCACGCCCGCCAACAAAATATCACCGATGGACTCCACGAGTTCGCGAAACTGCTCATTTTGCTTCAATTCGTCATAGCAGCCATCATATAGTCTGCACAAAAGTAAAAACGCCTGTGACGACAAGGTCACCGGCTGTACATTCTGCATCGGTTCCGTCATACGTTTCCCTCCACTCGCTAGAAAAAAACCAAATCTATTATATCACATCATGACCTGTATCAATAAAATAACATCTATCGATGCCTTCCCATGAAGGAGTGACCGCGTTTTAGCGGAAAGTTGTTATCCGCTCCAGAATTCATAAGCTTTTGAATTCCTCCACGATGAAGAAAACCGCTGATTGCTCAGCGGTCTTTTGCAGTTCCTTCATTTCGATCATTATGGTTCGATTGTCGCAAATTTGTGTTGCGATCTTTTTCATCCAGCGTTTTGCCACGGTTTTTTCCGAGGTCTTTGCTGTTGTTGTTCTTTCCCAATTGATTCACCTCCTACGTCGTTCATAGGATAGCGTAACCAATTCGGGTCACTTTATTAGTTGGTTGCCAGTCGTCTATTGCGTTTGTGGATCAA